>NZ_JBSPFA010000002.1:0-168189 GCF_053848885.1 Amedibacillus sp. YH-ame10 | reverse complement strand
TCCGATGCCTGATTGGCTTGCGGAAGAAGTCTTATCAAAGAAACGTTTTGGATTGAAAAAAGTTTATGTGAATGCTTGTATTAAATGCGATAGCGAAATGCTTCCTAAAGATTTTCTAGAGAATCAAAAGTAAAAACTTGTCGTGTCCTTCTTTGGCTCTTCTTAGAGCCTTTTCGTCATGTTTTTTTCGTTTTCTCTCATTTCCACTTAAATTATGCAAGTTCCTAATAGATAAAAAAACGATAAGTATTGTAGAAAAGGATTTCCTTTTTCTCAATTACTTATCGTTCATACTTATTTATGCTGTCGTTGGTAATTCATCATTGAACACACCTAGTTCTTCACCTGGTTCATTTTTTATTTGTTCGCTCAATTTTTTCATTTCTTTATGAATAAATACGAACACAATAACACCACTCGTAATATCCGCAATTGGTCCAGCGTATAGAATACCCTCTAATCCAAATGCCATCGGCAGAATCAAGATTAATGGTATTAGTAAAATCAACTGTCTCATCATGGATAATATAGAAGCTTTCATAGGTTGTCCTGTTGCTTGAAAATAGCTAGTTGCTGTAATTTGAAAACCTGCACAGAAGATACCAAACATATAAATACGCATTGCTTTAATCGCAAACTCAGTAAATACAGGATCATTACCACCAAACATTTTTAGAATAAGTCCTGGTATTGCAAGACAAACGATCCATCCTACAATCGATGTAATTGTCGCAATCGCGGCAGCTCGTTTATATGTTGCCTTAATACGCTTAGGCTGATTCGCTCCTTTGTTGAACCCTAGAATCGGTTGAGCACCGATACCAATACCAACACAAATAGCAGTGATAATCATACTGATTTTCAATACAATCCCCATTGCACTAAGTGCAACGTCTCCTGTTGTCGACGTCATATCACCATAATATACCAAAGAGTTGTTCATAACCACTTGCATAATAGTTGCGGCAGTTTGCGTAATACAGCTAGAAAATCCAAGTGTAAAGATACTTCCTATCAAAACCCCTTTTATTTTCATATGTGAAAAACGTAAGCGCATCGTACTTTTCTTTGTGAAATAATACAATAATATAACGGCTCCAATGATTTGAGAAGTAATGGTTGCGATTGCGGCACCTGTAACGCCCCAACCAAAGACAAATATGTAAAGTGGGTCTAAAATTGTATTTAAGACTGCACCTGCAATCATCGATATCATCGCAATATTTGGACTTCCATCTGTCCTTGCCATATTGCTAAGACCAATCCCCAAAAGATTAAAGATAGTACCGATTAATATAACACTCGCATAATCCTGAGAATAAGACAAGTTCTTCGCAGTTGCTCCAAATAAGTTTAGGATTGGAGTTAAGAATACAAGTCCTACCACCATGATGATAAGTCCAATACCTACCAACATTACGAATGCATTCCCAAGTGTATTCTCTGCTTCTTCTTCTTTTTTCTCACCCAATTTGATTGCTGCATAAGCACTTGCTCCAGCCCCAACCATAGTACCTATTGCCAATATAATAGTTTGTAATGGGAAGGATACTGTAGTAGCAGCATTTCCTAAGTAACCTACTCCTAATCCTATAAAGATTTGATCCACAATATTATATAATGCATTTACAAGCATGGATACCACAGAAGGTATCGCGAATTTCATTAACAGATGTCCAATTGGTTGATAGCCCAATGGATTTTTTGTTCTTGGTTTCATTGTCTGTTCCATAAATTTACCTTCTTCCTATTGTTTTTGATGCATTTTCACCTAAACGTTTCAAAAGTGAATTTGCCATTTCTTTTTCTTCCTCGCTAAAGCCATCCATCAACGCATTGTGCCAATCATCTAACATAGTACGTATAATAGAAATTATTGGCTCCCCTTTGTCTGTTACATACAGTCGAGTAATACGATGATCTTGTTCATCTATCTTACGAGTGATATAACCTAGCTCTTCTAGTTTTTTTACAGCCCTTGCTGTTGTCCCTTTATCAAAATAGCCTTTTTCAGCTAATCCGTATTGAGAAATACCAGGCTGTTCATGAATGCGCAACAAGAAAAACTGTTGACCACATCCAATTTCATAGGGATGCAATGTTTCATCATAAAAGATCTGACCATACCGATACATCATGGATACATATTTGCTAAGTTCTCTCATCGATGGTACCTCCTGTATAATTAGTTGCATAAACAACTATGTAAGTATACACCACATTAGTTGCGCACGCAACTAATAATTGTAAATATTTTTTTATACTTTAGCCAAAAGAAAAACCATACAAAAAAACATATGGTTTGTTCTATCTATACTTTTATAAATTTCATTTCTCGATTTTCTATAACCCCTCTGCTATCAAACACCTCTTCTATGAACGTTCGATCATGTGATACAGAAATAATACAACCTTGATATTTCTTCAAAACATCGATTATCACTGGTGCACTTAAAGGTGACAAATTACGCGTTGGCTCATCCAGTAATAAAACATTACACTTTTCTTTAATAAACCTAAGTATATAAAGTTTTGCCTTTTGACCCTCGCTTGTATTTTTTATTGGGTGGAGCATTTCCTCTGAGGTAAACTTCATCGCACCTAATAAATCTCTACATCTTGTAATGTCTTCTTTATCTCCAGATATCATTAAAAATTCAATAGGTGTCATAGACATATCCATGAAGTCTGCGTAATTTTGTGGCATATACCCTAAACAAATATCACTTCTTTGTTTTAATCTATTGTGCATCTCCTTCATCAAAAGACTCTTCCCACATCCATTATCTCCAATAAAAACAACTTTATCTTTGCCCTTCACTGAGATATCAATATCCTGAATTAGAACACGCTCTTCTATCATGAGCGTATCCATTTGAAGTTCTAGAATTATCTTTGAAGAAATTGCATTCACATCTTCAAAAAAGATTTGTATTGCTTCTTCTGTTGAATCTACTTTACTATAGCTTTCTTTTTCAAAACGTTTTTCTTGTGACTTTATGTTCGACATTTTACTCTTTAATGATGCCGCAACACCAGGATTTCGTACCGTATCATTTAAGGCATCATGTACAGCATTCATTTGATCGTTAAGCTTTATCTTTCTCTTGGTATATTCTTGTTTCTCTTTACGGGCAATTTGTATATCTTTCGTTAATTTTGAATGACGTTGAGAAACATATTCATTATACGTTCCTCGATATACAGTGTATCTACACTTACTTTGTTTATTTACTTGTTCAAAATGCAGAATTACATTTGCCGCATTATTTAACAAGGTACTATCATGCGATATAAACATAATCGGAAGATTGCTTTCTCTGATAAAATTTTCCATCCACTCCAACGTGTGAATATCTAAATCATTGGTAGGTTCATCTAACAATAGTAGGTCCACATGGGATGCTAGTAACTTCATCATCTGCACCTTTACTTTTTCCCCACCACTTAAAGAATTCATGATTTGTTCGTTTTGTAAAACAGACACATTCAATTTTAAATCTTTACATAATATTTCTAGTTCTTTTAAATCATTATAACGTTCATATGGGATATCTTCTTCAGGTTTATCTTTTAATAAATACTCAAACACTGTACAATTCATCCATTCTTGTGGTAATTGTTGTGGTAAATATCCAATATGCTTAAAATCGCTTTTTATATCTCCGCTCATAACCATATAATCTTCAATCCATGCTTTGTCATAGATTGCCTTAAGAAAAGTGGACTTTCCATTCCCCTCTTCTCCTATAATCCCTACTTTGTCTTGATTTCCTAAGGAATAATTAAAATTCTCGATAAAAATATGATTTTTTAAATCTTTTAATGTTATGTTTTTAAATGTAAGCATGATGTCACCTCCAAAAGAAAAAGAACTATAAAGTTCTCATACACACTTGAAGGTTATGAGCAAATAGATAATGATCAAATAAACAAATATTATGATGTGTTGTTTTCATTATCTATTTCTTCATCTTCTCACACTCCCTACGTTGTTTTCATTATAACAAAAGTAGGACGATAGTTCAATCGTTGTTCTTCAACTCTTCACTCACAATTTGCAATGTAATTTCCTCATGATAAACAACTTTAGAACTTTATATTTATCAATTTAGCTTTCCCAAAGCTTCCTCATAAGATTCTACTTTGTATACTTGAAAATATTTTTGGAATTCTTTACTCCATAAATCTATCTCATCTTCAATCATTGGAACTTTCTGCAAAATGAAAACACATATTTTACAAGAAGATCGAGCCATATCTGGTAATAAAACTTGAAATCCCCACTCTACATCTTCTTTTTCATCTTCGAATCCATTACGAGCATCTATTACAAAATTACTTCCCTCATGAAGCTTAAGTAAATTAGAAGCAAACATTGTTGGCTTTCTATAGTTTTCAAAAGAACAAAATTTCTTCCATGTTAATAAAACTACGTTGTCTTTTACCAAATAAACTACATCACAAAATTCAGAACGAAATGTATTTTCCATAGGACACCTCCATTGTTTGGTTCATAATAACCTTAATTCTATCATAAACTCATGTATATAAACAGATAAAGCCATGTACCTAAGCACATGACTTTGTCTATCACTATATGTAAATTAAATAAATTTATACTTGGCAACGTTTCAGTGCTTCCATTATAAGTACAGCTACTTTTGCGCCAGGATCTTTTAGTGTTCTACTAGCTTCTCCGCGTGTTGCGGCACGTCCATGTATGGCAAGCATTGTTGCTGTATGCTCATAGCCTTCTTCTGCAGCTTGATAAGCAAGATCTGCCATTGTTTGTATGTCATGACCTGCTTTCACGCTGTCTTTTAAACTTTGAATTGCAGGATTCAATCCGTCCAAGAATGTTTTCTCTCCAACGTTAGCTTTTCCCCTATGCATAACTCCTTCTTCAAATGCAGAGAAAAGATTAACAATTCCATCTACATCTATGTCCGTAGTCCCTTTGAGTACTTTTCCTGCCTGCATGAAACCACTTGCCATAAGTGTTCCCATGGTAGAAGGAACGGCTGTGGACATTGCCTTACCAGCTCCATATAGAAGTTTTCCAAGATCATTCTCTTCTGATGTATTTGCATAATTTGCGGCTGCACGAAATCCATCGCTCATTGTTAATCCCAAATCTCCATCTCCAACCACACTATCTAATTGGATAAGATGTTCACGATTCTCTTGCATTACATCCGAAATTTCAGATACTAATTTCTTTATATAAGATGCGTTCATAAACTTCCTCCTAAATCTGTTTGAAGAATGGCGTATTTGCTGGATGGTCAATCAACTCTTTTAATTCATCATCTAGCTTCAATAGGGAAATTGATAAACCAGCCATTTCTAAAGAAGTTGCATATTCTCCTACATAATAGCGATGTACATGAATTCCTTTATCTGCTAAAATCTGATTTATTTTTCGAGCTACGATATATTGTTCATCCAGTGGAGTTGCGCCTAATCCATTCACTAACACAGCTACATCATTGCCTTTTTCAAATGGTAAATCGGATAAGATTTTTTCCATCATTTCTTCTGTAATCTGATCTGCTGGTTCAATCTTTCCACGACGAATTCCCGTTTCCCCATGAATTCCCATACCAATTTCCATTTCATCTTCTTCAATATGGAAGCCTTCATGACCAACTCTTGGCACTACACAAGAAGTTAAAGCAACACCCAACGTTCTTGTATTCCAACTTGCCTTATCTGCAATACGTTTTACATTGTCAAGATCCATCATCTTATCTGCAGCAGCTCCCGCACATTTATAGACAAAGAAGATTCCAGCAACGCCTCGACGAGTTGATTTTTCACTAGGAGAAGATGGTCCCATACTTGCGACATCATCTGCACCAAGTACTGTTTCAACGCGAATATCATCTTCAAAATCTGCCATTTCCGCAGCCATATCAAAGTTGAAAATATCCCCATTATAATTCCCATAAATATATAAAACGCCAGCACCTGAATCAATTTCTTTTGTGATTTCATGCATCTGTTCAGCACTTGGTGATTGGAAAACATCCCCAACACTACATCCATCTAGCATACCTTCCCCAACATAGCCTAGAAACAATGGAAGATGTCCACTACCTCCACCCGTAGCAAGCCCAACTTTTCCATCTTTTTTCACGTTTGAAACCAAGCATTGCTTATCATCATTGATATATGTTATTTGATCACTGTGTGCAATATATATTCCTTCCAACATTTCACTTAAATAATGTTCAGGATCATTTATGATTTTCTTCATTCTTCATTACCTCCTTTATTCACATATTCCATGTTGTTTACTTCTACTACCTGATAGACACCCTGGTTCCAGCTAATCACACTTACACAGCAGTTACCAAAACGAGTTTCATCCCTAATGCATTGTTCATATACATTTTTATCCACTGCACGAATTGCAGCCAACATGGAAATACCATGCGTTACACACATAATATTTCCATCTAAATGCTTGTTTTCTTCTACTAATTGATGTATGGTATGCTGCATCCTTTCACATACCATACCCATGTTTTCTCCTTCTACTTCATCCCAAGGATAAAACAAGCGTTCAAGATAAGTTTCACAATTCTTGAATGTATTAGACTTTGTTTCAAGTAGACCAAAATTCATCTCTTTCAATCCCCTACACATGATGATATCGATATCTTTCTCACCCTTCGCATAACATGCTGTATCATATGCACGCTCACTTGTGGAACTATAAATTTTAAGAAAAGGTATTTCCCTAAGCCCTTTCCCTAAATCCTTGCCTTGTTGAATTCCAAGTTTTGTCAAAGGAGTATCTGACCACCCTTGTAAGGTATGCCATGTATTGGAGAGTGTTTCTCCATGTCTAATAAAATAAAATTTCAACATAGAATCTTATTTATTATTTGGAAATTTAATTTCTTTAGGGTATTCCCATTTTTGTAGTTCTTCTTGTTTAAATGCATTCGGTTCTTTTCCTTGGCATACACTAAGTGCATTGTAATATAACTGTGCCAATTCTTCGATATAAGCAGCTTTTAAGAATGCTTCATAAATATCGTGAGAATCAAATGCTACAGCACCATGACTTTCCATCAAGAAACTCTCTGCTTCTTTACATGCTTCAATTACACTATTCGCAAGATCTGTTGTGCCTGGTCTTCCATAAGGAGCAACAGGAACACGTCCTTTTGTTAATCCCATATTCGCAACTTCATAAACGATGGCAGGAATAGGCTTATTCAATAATGCAAAGGTTGTCGCATACATAGAATGCGTATGAGCAATCGCACGTGCTTCAGGTCTTGTCTTATAGATTGTCAAATGCATCAATGATTCACTTGTAGGTCTTAATCCAGATAAGTTTTCCAATACATTTGCATCCATATCCATAACGATCATATCTCTTGGAGTTAGTAAGTCACGGTCCACACTTGTTGGTGTAATAACTACATATCCTGTTTCAGGATCTTTTGCGGAAAAGTTTCCTGATTTGTGTTTACACAATCCATCTTTCTGCGCTCTCTTGGCAATTTCACATACATCTTTTTTTAAGTTTTCTAACATATTAATTCCTCTCTTTAGAAATAATTTCTAATAGTTGTTGTTTTGTTGTGGCATGTTTCATTATTTCAAAGTCTTCTTCATTTTCTACGATATCGATAAGTGCATACAATGCTTTTAAATGTATTTCACGATTAGGAGTAGCCATAACGACAATGATACTTGCGTCCATATACCCATTGAAGCTTATACTTTGAGGCAATCTTAACAAAGATATACCAAGTGCATGTACGCCTTCTTCTACACCAGCATGAGCTAATATTAGACCATCTGCAATTGTCCATATTGGTTTTTCTTGTTCCAAAGTCTTTATCATATTATCGATGTATGTTTGTGTAATGATTGCATCAATCAACAATGGTTTTGAAGCTAATGTAATTGCTTCTTTCCACTCCATACTAGTTTCACTCATATAAATATGATCTTCTCTTAGAAGTTCTGGAAGACTCGCTACTATCTGATTCGTTAACATCTCTTTCCCAGTGGTATCCTCATCATTTTCACCAAGATAATGTTTTAAGGCAGTCACAAGACCTTTTCGATCTTTTACATCTACATATTTTTCAATGACATGTAACAAACCATTACTATCTACTTCATAAATAGTTTGATTTAGTAATTCGCTGAATACTTTTTTCCTCAAATTTTTCATATCATAATCATCCATGATAGGCTTTACTAAAAACTGAGGAACATTAGCATCCATATGTACCGTCGCAAAAATCACATCATAATCTTCTTTGTATTCATAGAACTGTCTAGATGATAAAGCCCTCAAGAACTCAAGTTCTGGAAAAGCTTCTTTTAATTTTAGGAATAAAAAGTTAGATATTGATATTCCATTGGTACATACAACGATAGCTCTTCTTTTCTTTTCTAATATTTCTAACGTTCCCTCTTTTGTCATCCATCCACCAAACAAAATGGTAATATACGCAAGCTCCTCTTTTGGAAAGGGTTTATTGATCATTGTTTCAAAAGGCGCAATTGCATGTTTGGTAAGTTCAAATAAATAACTATGATGAGGAAGTATCATATTTAAGATATTTCCTTCAATATGATAGTGGTATCGTATGCGATAAATTGCTGGACGACAATGTTGGATTAACGCATCCAATAAAGACTTGCGATCTTCAAAACGAATACAAATTAAATTCTCAAAGATATCCAATGCTTGTTTTGCAGCTTCTTCTAACTCTTTTTCAAACTCTTTGCTGTTTCCATTGGTAGAGTTCACACTCGACATTTGAAATTGAGAAACAATATAAATCTTATCCATCGTATTTTGAATATTGTACTTATCAAATATATTGATGATAATTCCATATTCACTCGTCCCGACAATATGTTGAAAATCTTCTGGAAGGACATCCAAATACTTATGATTTTTAATACGTTTTAAGATAAAGTACAGGACAAATGGTATTTCACGTATTCGCTCATCTGTATACCGTACTTTCAATCTCTTTTCTACTTCTTCTACATCTTTCTTTAATTCTTGTATCAACGCTTCATCTAGTTCTAAAATCGCAGTTAAAATTAGTTCTCCTGTTAACATCGGAAGGATATTACGAATCAAACGAATCATAAGAATACGTTTTTCATACTCTTTTCCAACAAGATAATACCCTTTGGATCGATCATACCAAATCTTTAAATCAAATTCTTTAAGAATCGTATTTTGAACTTTCTTTAAATCATTTAGAATCGTATTCTTACTAACTTTTAACGTGGATGTAAAATGGTTGATACTCAATTCTTCTTTACGTTGTAACAACATCAAAGCAATCAAATGTATTCTCTCTGATTCTACAAATACATAATCTACTTTATTAAACGTATATTTACTTGTTTTGAAGGAATTTATAACGTTCATAGATATGATAAACTTTCCTGTTTTCATACGTCCAATTTCTTCAAAACCATTTTCATTCAAGTAATAATTGATTTTTTCTAATGCATAACTGATTTGTTTTCTTGATAATCCAACTTCTTTTTCCAACTGGGCTCCGGTCATCGCTGGGTTATTTACCAAAGTATTTAATATCATCAATCCACGTTCATCCAACGACATTTTCCTTCCTCCTATCTTAGATTTTTAATGCTGGGGTATCAATTTCCATATCCAATAATTCTTTGAAATCTTCTTCTACTCGCAATACGGTAAGAGCAGCTCCATTCATCTCTAAGGATGTAACATAGTCTCCTACAAATGAGCGATAAATAGAAATGTTGCGTTGTGCAAAATAGGTTGCGACTTCATCGTATAATACATAGAGTTCCATGATGGGTGTACCCCCTAAACCAGAAAGAATAATTGCAATTTCTTCCTTTTCTTTCAATTCAAGATCTTGGTCTATTTTAGCACATAATGTGGTCGCAATTTCTTTCGCGCTCTTAATTTCACCAACTTGAATACCAGGTTCTCCATGATGTCCAATTCCAAATTCCATTGTCCCCTCTTTGATTTCGAAGTTTGGATGACCAACAGCTGGAATAGAACAAGGTTCTAACCCAACACATAAACTACGAGTTTGATCTACTGCACGTTGTGCATAGGCAATTACTTCATCTAATGTTCCACCTAATGCTGCTTTTGCACACCCAATCTTCCACATAAACAAACTACCCGCAATTCCATGTCTTTTTTCTTTTTCATTCATAGGAGCACTTGCGATATCATCATTTGCAGTGACATATTTCACTTGTACCTGATTCATCATAGCCATTTGCACTGCCATTTTCACATTCATGTTATCGCCTGCATAATTTCCAAACAAACAAGCAACACCTTGTCCGCAATCCGCTTCTAAAAACGCTTGATGAAATGCAGTTGCAGGAGGAGATGAAAACACTTCACCAACCGCTACTGCATCTAACATGTTCTTTCCAACATAGCCTAGAAAACATGGTTCATGTCCACTTCCACCACCACTTACAATACCAACTTTACCTTTTACTAAATGATTCTTCACCACGACATGATCGTTGGCATTTGAAATATGAACGATATCTTTATGAGCCTTTTCAAACCCCTTTAACATATCATCTACGATCATATCTGGTTGATTTACAAATCTTTGCATATGATTGCTCCTTTCCTCTATTTATCTAATGCAATTGCACTATCACATAGTGCAGTAATAATTAGACAACAAGAGGTTGCACCTGCATCCTGATGACCAATTGATTTTTCCTTTAAACGTGAAGCTCTACCAAGTTTTGCTTGCATATCAATAGTAGAAAGCATTCCTTTATGAGCTGCTTCTTTACAACAAACAAGTGCCTTTTTCATATCGTGGCATCTTTCAAACTCTTCTGTATATGCCTGCACTGCTGGATCCAATACATCCACAAGCGTTTTATCGCCTGGTTTAGCAGGACTGATCATTTTTATATTGTCATATGCTTGTTGTAACATCGCTTTTATGATTTCTCCATCAATGACTTGCGCACTTGAAATTGCAAATTGCATCCCCATAAAGATAGACCCATAAAGAGGTCCCATAGAACCACCAATCTTTTCCATCAATACTTTTGATAGGGAACCTAAGCTTTCGCTTAGGTTCTTATCGTTTAACACTTCTTCTTTTGCGATACTAGCGCCCTTGTTCATGTTGATTCCATGATCTCCATCTCCAATGGCTCCATCAATATCACTCAAGTATTCTTTATTCTTTTGAATAGTTTCTATGATATTTAAAACAATCTGTTTTCCATCTTCGTTACGAAACGACATGATTACTCACCCGCTGCTTCTTGAATTGCGGCTTTCTCCAAAGCTTCTTCTTCACGATTTTCTTTGTTTAATGCACGGTAATAGAAGAAATAACATACAACCCAAACAAACAATACAATTACAGGAATCCAGTTTCCATTTATGACATCAAACACTTGTGAAATAGCGTATGTAAAGACTGGTCCATCAATGGAAGAATTTGAAATCATTTCTCCTGCTTTTAATGCAACTGCACCAGTTGAGTTTGCTAAATCTGTAATAAATGGTGCGAACGCAGTACCTACCCATAAGAATGCAGGTACACCCAATGTACATAAAATTAACATTCTAGGTAAGTTTCCTTTTGTTACTAGATATGCTGGTACAGCAAGTGCTAAGTTGATAATTCCTGCAAACGGAAGGATCTTATTTCCTGGCAAGAACATAGCACAAATCAAAGTAACTGGCACTGACCAAATAACAGCTAACCAAATTTCATTAGAACCACCAAGGAAAGGCCAGTCTAAACCAACAAGCAATGTTCTTCCCTTGAATCGTTTATTCATAAAATCACTAACTGCTTCACTAATTGGTGATAATGCTTGCATAAAGTATTTTGTAATAACAGGGAATAAAGTCAATGCTGCTGCAGCTTGAATTGCTAACGTTAATGTTTGTGCAACGCTATAGCGAGCAAGAATACCAAAGACGATTCCTAAAATAAATCCTAAAACATGATTCTCTGCAAAAATACCAACTTTATCTTTTAATGATGCTGCATCAAATTGTTTATTAAATGCTGGTACTTTTTTTAGTAAACAATCAATTGGATACATCAAAGCGCCAAATAGCACCATTTTATGTGTACATGTAACACCAGGAATTCCTGATAATTTTTCAATTCTTCTTTGATGAACATCTGCTGTTTTCAATTCAAAGATGATTTGGATTGCTGCTACAACAAAAGCCAATGGTACACTTCCTGTGATAGCAACTACACCCACTGCAGTAAATATTTTCCCCCAAACATTCCATAAGTCAGCATTGAATGTATTTGTTTTCTTAATTACCAACATGATAATGTTAATGACAATCATCAATGGGAACATTAAGAATGCATATGGCCATGACCATGAGATAGTGGACATTGTTGTCCAGCCACCATCAACAATCGGTAATGAAATACCTGTTTGTTTCAACATTGCTTCTGCTGCAGGAGTGATTGCTCCTGTCATGAAATTAATCAACATTGTCATACCAGTGAACGCTACACCCAATGTAATCCCCGCAGATATTGCATCTTTTAATTTCATTCTTACAATTAAACCTGCAATAATAATGATAATAGGAACGAAGATTGCTGCCCCAAGACCAAGTAAATAGTTAACAACTTCTGATAAAATATCCATCTTTTAACCCTTCTTTCTTTTTCATAATGTTTTGTATTATATTTTATTTTGCTTTATAGATAGCATCAATTAATTTTTCTAATTCTACATCTTGTTTCATCCCAGTTAGGAATGCAATTCCATTGATTACAGGAACTGGATATTCCTTTGATACTTTTGTAATCGTAATATATGCACATGCATCATTTAAGTAACGGTCTACAGATTTTAAATCGACCGCCTCTACCTTTGCATCTACGCCTTTTTCATTTAATAAGCGATTTACTTTAGAAGCAACTGTTTGGCTTGTTGCAACACCACTTCCACATGCTACTATAACTTTTTTCATCTCATTACGTCTCCTTTACTATGTTCAATGATATGTAATAGTTTTTGAAATTCTTTTTCTTTATTTTCTCCTGATAGAAATGCAAGTCCATCAATTGTGGGTACTCCATAATCAGATTTGCTATGCATGATATCCACATATGCAATGGCTCCTTGTAATTCTCTTTCAAGAGATCGAAGATTGACAGCTTCCACTTTTACATTTTGGATATGTTCTTTTTCAAGCATGCGATTGATTCGAAATGCTATGGATTGACTTGTCGCAACACCATTTCCACATGCAACAACAACTCGTTTCATTAGAAACCTTCCATATGTTTCACAATATCCAAGAAGTTTTCTTTTGATTTTGTGCTCAATAAATCTTCCATTATTTTTTCATTTTGAAAGTTTTGTAATAACACCTGTAGAATCTCAACATGACCTTCTTCTCGTTTAAACCCGAGCAAAAATGCAATTTTGACTTTCAAGATGTTATCATTGTTTGCCATTTCACACCAGTCGATGGGATTCTTCAAACGAACTGGCGCAATAAACTGCTTCACAATATTGATTGGATCAGAATGCGGAATCGCAACTGGATGAGGCTGTACAGGTAAAGCTGTTGGATATTCAGCCTCTCTTTTTTTAATTGCTGTTAGAAAGTTCTCTGTAACATAACCAAGTTTCTCAGCTTTTGTACTCATGTATTCAAAGAATTCATCTGTATTCTTCACATCTAAATCCAACTCACAAAGTTCATCACAAATTAACGTACCATTCATCTGCAACCCTCCTATTCTTAATTTAAGGAAACTTTCTTGTGCGCACATGACTTCTTCCTTACAGCTTAAGTATATTTTATTGTAGTTGTTTTCTCAATTGTTGTTAGGCACTATGTTTGTGTTGAAGATTGCACATCACATGGATGAGCAATTCTGTTGTGCAAAAAATAAAACAAGATAAAAACCGCCCATTCAAAGAAGTGACGGTTTGTAGAATAAAGTTACATTCTTTTATTCTATACTATTCAAAAATTACTTGTTCTTACTATTTACAGTGTTTTCTTCTTCTATTATACAGCAAGATATACAAACATTTTTTATAGTACATTTATGAAAAATCTTCTATAAATGAAATACCCTTTACATAGTCATATATGCAATACCAAGTGTTGAGTTTTCTAACTTCCCCTTTTACGTGTTCATTTTAACATCTTCTTAAAGAATGTTAGATCGAGAAAAACTTTCTCGATTGTAATGCTTTGCATTCAAGTAATTTAGCCAAGATTCTAAAAAAAGACATCATACATTCTTGTATCATGTCTTTCACGTTTATTCAAAGATTGCTTTTAAAGTATGTTCTCCGTTCATTGTGACAAGTGTGTCTTTGGTAATCATCATACCATCGTATTGCCAACCGATAAATGTTGTTCCATCTTTTTCAGGAGTAGGAAGAGCACCATAAGGCTCATGGAATACAACATCTCTACCAGAAACATCTTCATCATTCACAGCACCACCATTCAAATCAAACATGACATGAATCTTTGATGGTGTCCATTTCGCATACAATGTAATGCTACCTTCCACGGTGTCTTTTTGAAGATCCCAAGATTTTGTTAAATCTTGATCTTGATACCATCCACCAAATTCATAGCCAGTTTTGGTAGGTGTAGTTACTTCCACTACATCCCCATATTTATTATGCACTTCCTTGATTGGTTCTCCACCGTTTACTTCAAAACTAGTCGTGTAGCTACTTGTAGAAGATAAATATATAACTACTACAATAAGTGCAGCTACCAATCCTATAATAATATAGTTCAGTGTTTTTACGGATGCTTTCACACCACGATAAAGTCCTCCACCATTTCCCCAGTTCTTTACTTTTTTTCCTGTTTGTTCTTTTACGCAATCTTTTTCATCCACGTTATCTACTTCCTTACTAAATATTTACGCATATCTACCGCACAAGCGATAAGAATAATCAAACCTTTGATAATATACTGCATATTAGCATCGATACTTAAGAATGTCAAACCAACGAAGATCAATCTTAGTAAGACAACTCCCATAATAACACCACGAATTTTACCAATACCACCAACGAAGGATACTCCACCAATAACACAAGCTGCGATTGCATCAAGTTCATAGTTTAATCCTGTAGCTGCTGTATTGGAACCAATACGTGCAGATTCAATGAATCCTGTTACACCATACATGACACCAGCTAATACGAATACAAGGATAATTGTTTTCGCAACATTTACACCGGATACATTTGCTGCTTCTGGATTAGATCCAACCGCAAACATATTCTTTCCAAATTTTGTTTTATTCCAAATAAACCACATAATTGCAGTAATGATTAGTGCATACCATACAAAGTTAGGAATCCCTGTTCCACCAATGGATATAACAGAACCTGTTATTACGGTCGAGAATCCTATATCAAGTCCTGAAATGGATTGTCCCTGATTGGTACCAATCATCAAATACATCAATAATAAACCATATACGATCAACTGTGTAGCTAATGTTACAATGAATGGATGTAGACTAAACTTCGCTACACAGAACCCATTTACTAGCCCCACCAGGGCACCTATGGCCAATACCAATATCAATACTACTAAAATAGGCATTGTCTCTAAATCCATAAACATCTTATTTGCATAACCTGTTGCCTGTAATAGGGATGCGGCCACACACGCGGTTAAACCAACAATACGTCCTGCGGATAAGTCGGTACCTGTTAGTACGATACATCCAGCAATACCCAATGCAATTGGTAAGTTGGCAGCTGATAAAGAAATAATATTAATTACAGAATTCTTTGATAAGAACATAGGGCTCTTGATCTGAATAAATATGATAGCAATGATCATAAATATATATAAAGAATTATTAATGAGGAATTCTTTGATATATGACACTTTATCTTGCTTTTCTAATGCGATAAAATCATGATATTGCTGTGTTATTCTACTAAATATTTTTGTCATATCTTTGTTCTCCTTTACACATATTTGGTAGCAAGAGCCATAATCTCTTCTTGCGTTGTATCTTTTGCGATTACTTCTCCAGCAACTTGTCCACCAGACATTACCAGTATTCGATCACATACACCTAATAATTCAGGCATTTCTGAGGAAACCATAATGACGGCTTTTCCTTTGCTAGCAAGTTCAATAATCAATTGATAAATTTCATATTTTGCACCAACATCAATTCCTCGAGTCGGCTCGTCTAATAATAGTACATCTGGATTTGTTAACAACCAACGTCCAAGGATTACTTTCTGTTGGTTTCCTCCAGATAGAGCACGTATCTGTGTCTTTTGAGAAGGCGTTTTAATTTTCAAGGAATTGATAGCCCAAGCAGTATCAGCTTTCATTTGTTTATTTTCTAGATACAAATGAGCTTTACGATAACTATTTAAGTTGGAAATCGTCGTATTCTCTAAAATCGTAAGAATACTAAAGATACCAGTTGCTCTTCGCTCTTCCGTTAATAATGCAAATCCATTTTTCACAGATTCCAAAGAGTTCTTATTCTTAATAACTTTCCCATCCAAAGTAATCGTTCCTGATTTTTTACTCATGGTTCCAAATAAGGTTTCTAATACTTCTGTTCTACCAGCACCATCTAATCCTGAAATCCCCAAGATTTCTCCACGGTTTACATGGAAAGATACATCTCTTATGTTATTATACATTCCAGTTAAACCTTCCACATCTAAAATCTTTTCTCCTACTTCATTTAATTTTGGAGGGAAACGATTGGTTAGTTCACGACCAACCATCAGCTTAATGATTTTATCCATGGTTAAATCTTTTGCGGCTTCTGTAGCTACCCATTTGCCATCTCGCATAATAGTAACTTCATCAGATATTTGTAAAATTTCTTCCATCTTATGAGAAATATAAACGATACCACATCCACGATCTCTTAACATATTGATAATTTTAAACAGTCTTTCTACTTCTTGTTCATTCATAGAGGATGTAGGTTCATCAAATACAATAATTTTAGAATGATAGGATACTGCTTTTGCGATTTCTACCATTTGTCGATTGGAAACAGACATGGTACTCATAATACGTTTTGGTTCTACTTCAATACCCAAATCATTAAAGATTTCTTTTGTGTCTTTATACATCTGAGATTCTGATGTCATTATTTTAAATTTCGTAGGGTATCTTCCCAACCAAATGTTATCCATAACATTTCTTTTCAATGCTTGGTTTAATTCTTGATGCACCATGGCTACTCCATGTTCCAAAGCATCTTTTGAATTCTTAAAGTTAATTTCTTGACCTTCTAAAATAATGGTTCCAGCATCTTTAGAATACATCCCAAAGAGGCATTTCATCAATGTGGATTTTCCCGCACCATTTTCCCCCATCAAAGCATGCACAGATCCTCTTTTAACAGTCAACGAAACATCATCTAGCGCTTTTACTCCAGGGAACTCTTTACTAATGTTTTTCATTTCTAATAAAACATCGCTCATACCTTACCTCCTTGCCTATAAATTAGAAATGGGACATTCATTTCTAAAATGTCCCATTTGCTACTTTTAGTTCGTTATTCTCCTAAATATTGTGCGTACGCAATACGGATTTTAGCAACATCTTTGTCAACATTGTAATCTTTAGTTCCATCCATTAAAGCTTTATCGCCATTTGCATTTCCTACTAACAATGCGATAGCTTTTGCCATACCTTCAGCATCTTGTTTGATAGTTCCATGCATTTTACCAGCTTTAATTAAATCTTTTGCAGCATCTGTAGCATCAACGCCAAATACAGGAATGAATTTATCTCCACCAGTGTTGTATCCAGCTGTAGCAAGTGCAGTTACAACACCTTCAGCCATACCATCATTGTTACAGATTGCTAATTCGATCATGTTTTTGTTATCTTCGCTATAAGAAGATAATGCAGTACCCATATATTCAGTTGCAGCTTGTGCAGACCATTTACCTTCTTTGTCTACTAAATATTTGTCAGTGTTTGCAGCATCGTAGAATTCTAAAGCAGGTTTTCCAGCCTCTGCTAATACTTTGTTAGCATCTTCTACAGAATATTGTGTACGATAGATTGCTTCTTTGTTTCCTTTTTCACCCATCATCATGATGTATGAAATTTTACCATCTTTGTTTAAGTCATATTTTTCGTAGTTCTTTAATAAGAATTCACCAATCATTTTACCTTGTAAGTGTCCTGCTTCAGCAGCATCTGTACCTACGAAAGCACATTTTTCATAAGATTTAACAACTTCGTTAGAAACTTCACGGTTGAAGAAGATTACAGGAATATCTGCTTTTTTAGCTTCTGCAACGATTCCATTTGCCGCATCATCAGAACTTGTATTTACGATATTTACGACTAATACTTTAGCTCCTTTAGTGATTGCTGTTGTAACCTGTTCCGTTTGTGTTGTTTGGTTATTGTTTCCATCGTAATCTTGGAAATCAATACCAGCATCCTTTAATTGTTTGTCTAATGCAGTACGAACTGTAGAGATATAAGTGTCAGAGTAATTGTAGTATAATACTGCAACGTTTCCATCACTTCCACCCTTTCCACTATCACTACCACCACATCCTGTGAGCGCTACTCCCATGCACACAGCCATAGCGCCAGTGATTAAAAGCTTAAAAATCTTTTTCATTATGTTTCCTCCTCTATTTCTTTTACCTGTTTACATTCTAATTCTTTTCAAAGATTTCAGGAATATAAAATCTTATGATAAAGAGGTAAAATTCTATGAAAACGTTTACTATAGTAAAAAATCCTCCCATATAGGGAGGATTAATGGAATGGAAACACAATCTTTTGAATCTCTTTATCAAACATATTTTCTTTATTTAAGAGGACTGTCTTTGTATAGGTGATATCCTCTTTCAAGCTTTTTCTATGAATGATACGTTGTGCTTGTTCAACACCTAAATACCCCATTACAAAAGGGTTTTGAACAATTAAGGAATCAACTTCTCCCGTTTCCAACATGCCAACAGAAACAGGATTGTTATCAAAACCCACCACAAATATTTCATCCATTAAAGATTCTTCTTTTACTGCATACCCAACACCTAAGGTCGTCCATTCGTTAAATGTTACCAAGGTGTTGATATCTGGGTGCTCTTTTAAGAGTTGTTTTGTATTTCTTGTGGCAGATTCTGTATTCGATTGCACGTTAATTGTATAAATGGATTGAATTGCGGGATGATCCTTAATTGCACTCTTAAATCCATTTTCTCTTTCTTGTCCATTTGCAGTATTCGCATCAAAATTTACGATTCCTACCACAATTGGTTTTTCATTTTGAGAAATAATAGCTTCTCCTGCCATCTTACCAGCCACAGTATTATCTGTCGTAATACGAGAACTAACTCGATCACAATTCACATCGCTATCAATGATGATGACAGGAATACCCGCATCAATCGCTTCCTCAACTGGATCTACTAGTTTGTTGTAATCAATGCTTGATAGTACAATTGCATCTACATCATTTTTGATTGCTTTGTATATCATATCCACCTGCGTTTTATAATCTTCTTCATTATCTGGTCCCATATAGTTAAGTTCAATATTATATTCTTTACTTGCGGCATTAGCTCCAGATTGTACGGATTTAAAAAACTGTGAGGTGGTAGACTTTACAATGAGTGCAACCTTTAATTTTTGATTTTGAGAGGTACAACCAGTACAACATAAACATAATAAGGAAACTAGTCCAATTACTTTTATTTTACGCATACGTATCCTCCATGATTGCAGGAATGCGAATAATAATACTCGTTCCCACATCCAGTTCACTCTTAACGGTGATTCCATACTCATTTCCAAAATAAATCTTGATTCTATCGTTCACGTTCTTTACTCCAATTCCCTTACTATCTGTCAATTCTTTACGAAGTATATTTTCTACTTGTTCTTCACTCATACCAGCACCATTATCACGAATTACAAACACAATATCATTCTCTTCTTTCTTAACAGAAATATAGATTTCTCCTTCATCTACCATTCTAGAAATACCGTGATATAATGCATTTTCAATAATAGGCTGTAACGTAATTTTATGACAGAAGTATGGAAGTACTTCGGAATCAATATCAAATTCATAAGTAAACTGATCTTTGTATCGATAACTTTGTATCACAAGATAATTTTGTGCATGTTGTATTTCTTTTTCAATTGGTATCAATTCGTATCCTTTTGAAATACTAATACGAAACAACTGTGCCAATGCCCCAACCATACGTACGGCATCTTTACTCTTATCTCGTTCGCACATCCATTGAATGGAATCCAAAGTATTGTATAGGAAATGTGGATTGATCTGTGCTTGTAAAGCTTTAAGTTCCGTCTTCCTTAAGGTGATTTCTTCTTTCTTTACACGATCCATCAATTCCTGAATTTGCACCACCATATGTTCAAAGGATTGTGAGAGTTGTGTAAATTCACTTACCCCTTGTATTGGTGCGTACTTAAAATCAATGGTGTTCTTTTCAAATTCGTGCATCGCAAAGACGAGTTTTCTTACAGGAGCTGTTAACTTCTTTAACAAGATGTATACTAAGATAGAAGCCAATACAACAATGACGCCTAATATTTTCATCATGTTTTGAGTAGCACTTGCCATATTGGCATCTACAAGCTCATTCACATAACTAACACCAACAACCTTCCAATGAAAGTTCGTAATTTCCTTTGTAGAATAAATCACACCATCTTTTACTTTGGCAGAATCCCATGTTGTATTCAACACTTCTTCATCTTCCGATTTAATATCTAGATAGATAAGTTGTTGTAAGGGGTGATAGACAATATTCCCCCTACTATCTACGATAAAACAATAGCCATGTTGTCCAATTCCAACTTCATCAATGGCAGAACCCATGGAGGAGAACTCAATATCCATCGCAACATAAACTTCACTTCCATAACTTCCCGACCATTTTTTCTGTGTAATTGTAACAACCCATGGATATTCATCTTTTACAATGTTTTGTACGTGTGGTGATGAAATGCTAAAATCATTTCCAGCTTGTAAGGAAAGCTTTTCAAACGATAAGTTATTTTCAATCTTATCCTTCAATCCACTCTTTCCACCATATTCTAGAATATTTCCTTGTTCATCATAAATCATAATTGAAACAATGTCATGATTGATATCTGTCATCGTTTGCATATATTCTTTAATAGTTTCTCGATTGTTGGCTTGTGTTACCACACTCACTATATTATTCATATTCGCTTGTACATTAGCTGAATAATTCGATATCGTGCTTGATACTTGTGTAATGGATTGTTCCGCATTGGTTTGCGCAATGGACAACAAGGAATCCTTAAAGACTTGAAAAAATGAGAGTGTTAAAATAATCGCTGCCGTAACTACGGTAGAGATTACAAACATCATTAAATAGAAAGATATGGATATATTCTTAAATTTAAACTTTTTCATTGGCCTGTTGCTCTCTCATCTTATTTGGAGACATACCAAACTGTCGTTTAAAACAATAACTAAAATAATGCTGATCACTATAACCACATTGTTTGGCAATCTCCAATATTTTCGCAGAGGAGTAAACGACCTTTTCTTTCGCAACTTCCATGCGTTTTTTCGTTAACAAAATAACAAAACTCTCGCCTGTTATTTTCTTAATAAGTGCACTTAAATAGCTTGCACTAATGAACAATTTCTCGCTTGCCATTGTTAAACTAAATTCTTCCTTACCATATTCTTGATTGATCAATTCTATTAATTCATCACAGATAACTTGTCCATTTAAACGATTTTGTTTATTGATAGCGTCTTTACATAAAATACAAAAATCGCGAATATCTTTTTCTTTTTCTTCAATGGTATGTTTCGATAATAAAGAAGATAGCGCACTTGCCTTCGCTAAAAAATCATTAACGGAAGAGTCATCACATAGAGCACGAACCAATGTACAAGTCCTTGATATGATGTGCATAATCAATAAATCAATATCAGCATGTACGCTTGTTTTTTTAAATACATCAGAAATATAATCTATGATATCTTCACTTCGATTGGATTTCATTAATTTTTCTAGCTCAATGGATACCATCTCTATATATTCAAATGGTAGTGTATCTTTACGTTCGATATCCTTTATGAAACTTAAATTGCGACTAGAACCAATACCATATTCAATCGCACTGCAAGCTTCACTATAGGATGCATGTACCTTCGTTAAATCATGTACTACACTTCCTACACCGATATAACACTCTTGGTTCATAACGCGTTTCGTCGTTTGTATAATTTCATTGGTAATGATATTGATATACTTATCAATTTCCCATTCCATGCCACCTAATAAAGAAACAATTTTTCCATGCGAATAAAAGGAACCACAGTTTACATGTTTTCTTGCGATAGCATCCAATGCATGTACATGAGAAGGTCCTGTTACTAACTCTTTTTGTGTATTGGATATGCGTGATACCATAACTACATAACATGTTTTTTCATCTGTATAATTGCTGAGATGTAATTCTACAGCTAATTTATCATGTTGTTGTTTTTCTTCTAGGGATTGTTGAGACATAGCATCGCTATCCAATATCAGAGTCATTAAAAATTGTTCCATACGCAATTGAAAAATATCCTGATTTTGTGGATTTATAAAAAGCTTCTGTCGCTCATCCATAGTCTCTCGAATATCTTTTAATTCTCCATTTAACTGCTCACTAGAGATGGGTTTCAATAAGTATTTTATAATATTATACTGTATTGCTTGTTGGGCATATTGAAAATCATCATACCCACTTAAAAATGCAATTTGCATAGAAGGTCTAATCTCTCGTACTCTTCTTGCTAATTCAATACCACTAATAAATGGCATTTTTATATCCGTTAACAATAGATCGGGTTCTAGCTTTTCCACAAGGTCCAATGCCTCTACCCCATTTTCTGCTTCACCAATGACTTCAAATCCAATTTTCTCCCAATCAACGGTTTCAATGATTGCTCGGCGCAGTTCAAATTCATCATCCGCTACGACGACTGTGTACATACCATCACTTCCTCTTCCTTTTTCTTATGGCTACTACCTATGTGCAAATGGTAAAAAGCCGGTAAAAAAGATTAAGAAACTTGTTCATAATACGTTCTTAATCTTTTACTATCTATGGTGTAACTAGCGTATTAAATAACTTTTACCCCACCACAAGGACGAATCTTTAATATATAACAAGACCCCTCTCCAAAGATTGCTTCCATTTGTTCTTTATAAGCACATAATAATTCTTCTGGGACAAATGCTTGAATTGTACCAGCAAATCCACCACCATGCACACGGCTTGCTCCAGCGCCATTTAACACCTGTTCACTAGCCGCAAGTGCTACGGATATATTTTGTTCACTTACAATCTGTAAAGAGTATACATTCTGTAAAAACTTAAATGAACTATTTCCAGAAGCAATGACCAACTTCTTAAACGCTTCAAAATCAAATTCTCTTAATGCTTTTACTTCTTGTACGACACGTTGATCCTCTTCAAAGAAATGGAAGGCTCTAAGCACACAACGATCACTACAAGCTTTTCTTACTTCAGCAACATGTTTACTAAATTCTTCATAAGAAACATCACGTAAAACATCTTTTCCAAAATAGTTAGCGACCTTCTTCATTTCACTTGGAATATCAGCGTAATCACTCGTTAAATCCGCATGACTTCCTTTCGTATCTACGATACATAAACTGTGTTTATATGCATCGAAATCAAAATCAATCTTTTCTACGATAGGATTGGTTGTATCTTTAAAGTCAATTGTTACAAATCCTCCTACACTTGAAGCCGTTTGATCCATCAAACCACAAGGTTTTAAGAAATAATGATTCTCTGCATATTGTCCTATTTTCGCAATCTCTACAGCATCAATTTTTTCTTCATTATATAACCCAGAAAGAATAGTCCCTAACAATACTTCAAATGCCGCAGAAGAAGATAAACCAGCACCTTCTAGAACATTACTTGTAAGGTACGCATCAAAACCACCTACCTGAAATCCTAGTTCCGCAATTCTTGCACATACTCCACGAATCAATCCTTCTGATTTACCAACTTCTTCTTGTTGCATTTGTAAGTTAGAGATATCGATAGGAGAGATATGAAATCCCTGAGATGTGACAGAAACAGTATTTGTATCACTCTTAGATACAATCGCAATGGTATCCAAGTTAACGGAAGCTGCTAATACACGGCCATGTTGATGGTCCGTATGATTACCACCTACTTCACTTCTACCAGGTGCGCTATAAATTTCTACATCACGATCTTCTCCATAAAGAGAAGTAAAATTATCAATCGCTTCTATATATCTTTTTTTCTGTGTTTCTACAAGTGCTGAATCCACATAGAGATATTGTAATCTTTCATTTAATTCACCACGTTCAATCTTTGCTCTTAAATCTTTTACATTCATGTTCTTATTCTCCTTCAATTGTAAATGCAAATGTTGTTGTTGCTACATATTTTTCATTTTTACGTAAT
Organism: Amedibacillus sp. YH-ame10; assembly: GCF_053848885.1. Taxonomy (NCBI): domain Bacteria; kingdom Bacillati; phylum Bacillota; class Erysipelotrichia; order Erysipelotrichales; family Erysipelotrichaceae; genus Amedibacillus; species Amedibacillus sp. YH-ame10. The sequence continues at coordinate 143,654 of NZ_JBSPFA010000002.1, read as the reverse complement.
ATGGTAGAGGGATCTTTTTCAATATGGATGGCATTTGGTGCCGCTTGTGTTTCGATACAAACAGCTTCACGTTTATTGAAATACCAATGCTTCTTTCCTTCTAAAGTTCCATCCAAGAAATTAGATGTATATATTTGACAACCAGGTTGATTGGTGGATACTTCTAAGACTCTTCCACTGTTTGGATCTTTTAAAACCACAGCTGGATCAAATTCTTCGAAGATAAAATAATGATCATATCCTCCACCATAATTTAATTGTTCATCATCGATATCAATATCTCTACCGATTGGTTTGCTTTCATTGAAATCAAATGGTGAATGATGTACCGGACGATGCTTTCCGTTTGCACAACAATCTTCATCACAACATATGATTTCTTTCGCATGTATCATTAACTCATGATCTAAAATACTTCCTTTACCTGCTAGGTTAAAATAGGAATGGTTTGTAATATTAAGGATTGTATCTTGATCACATGTCGCTTCATACGTAGCAATTACTTTACTACCTTCCAATACATAGGTAACATATACATCTAGATTTCCAGGGAATCCTTCTTCACCATCTTTTGATATATAGTGGAAACGAATTCCATCTTCTAATATGATATAATCAAAAATTTTAGCGTTAAATCCTTCAATTCCACCATGAAGAGTGTTCTTTCCATTGTTTCTAGGTAACGTATACGTTTGATCATTTAAGTTAAATTCTCCATTGCGAATTCTTCCAGCACAACGTCCAACGATGGCACCAATGTACTTATCCTGTTTCAAATACGTATCCATATTATCAAAACCTAAAACCACATCATCCATTTGTCCGTTTTTGTCTTTTGTAAAAATAGAAACGATGGTACATCCAAGAGAAGTAACATGTACCTCTAGTTCTTGATTTTTTAACACGATAACGTCGATGTTCTCATTCGAAAATAGATTTCTTTTTATGTTATGTTCCATGTAGTGTCCTAACCTTTCTTTTCGGCCAATGTTTCTCTAGGCACAAAAGTAGCATTCAATACTACTTTTTTACTAATGCTTTGTTCTTCTTTGATCGTTTCAAGAATTAGCTTTGCGGCTTGATTCCCTAATTCATACATATTTTGATCAATGGTAGTCAGTTTTGGTTCTACCAATTTACTCAATATAATGTTATCAAATCCTATAATAGAAAACTCATCAGGTACACTCACACCAACTTCCTTACAAGCATTAAGTACCCCAATAGCCATCAAATCATTACAACAGAATGCTGCGCTACAACCCTCTTGCCGTATCTTTTCCACCATGAGCTTACAAGTCACATCAATCACTTGATTACTATTTCCTTCGCCCACATACACAATATGTTCATTGACCTCACCATCCTGTAAACGAAGAAAATCACGATATGCTTGTTCCTTTACATCGTAGGAATAGCTACTTCCACCTCGTACAAAGTAGATATCTCTATGCCCTTTGTCCCATAAGCTTTGTAGTGCTTTGTTAGCCCCATCACGCTCATCACATAGAACATGAGAGAATCCCTCTCGACTGGATTCCCCATTGATGAAGATGATTGGTGTACTTTGTACCAAATCATCATAAAATCCACTTTCCACATTGGTTGTGTTCACGTCCGCAACAATCATCCCAGCTACATTTCTAGATAATAAATTACGAACACATTCTTGTTCTTTTTCTTCACTATTCTTAGAAAAGCTCAACAACAACGAATATGATTTCTGCATCAAGTGCTGTTCAATTCCATTGATAACCTCAGGGAAGAACATATTTTCAACACTTGGCACAATGACTCCTATGGTTTTGGTTTTACGCTTCTTAACTTCTCTAGCTTGTAAATTAGGAATAAAATTAAGTTCTTTAATTACCTTTTGTACTTTTGCCTTTGTCTTACTATTGACTGGATAGTTATCATTGATTACCCTTGATACCGTCGCAACGGATACATTGGCTTTCTTCGCAACATCAACAATTGTAATTTTCATACATCACCTTTATCAAAGTATTTCTATAAATCGTTCAAAATACTTTAACCCTTGTTCATCTAACTTAAATACCCCACAATCCTCCAATACTCGTTCAAACTTCTTCGAAATTTCTTCTTGTAAGAAATTCGTTATATTACTAACTGTATTCGCTTCTAACTTTTCTTTTAAATAGCTGATCCATTCTTTATGTTTTTGTAAACTATCAAGTTGTTCAGCATTCAATTCTTCATGTAATAAATATTTTTCTACACTTTGTAACTCTGTTTTCAACCGTGCTGGCAATACGGCTAATCCCATAACTTCAATCAGCCCAATATTTTCTTTTTTAATATGATGCACATCGTTATGTGGATGGAATATTCCTAATGGAAATTCCTCGCTCGTACGATTGTTACGTAATACCAAATCAAGTTCATAATGCCCATCTTTCATTCTTGCAATCGGTGTTATGGTATTATGTCGTTCCTCTCCTGTATATGCATGAATGCCTGCTTCCTTATCTTCATAGGAAATCCAAGCATCTAGTATATGACTAGCACATGCAATCATCTCTTCTCTATTCTTTCCTTGTAATCGTATAGTTGATAATGGCCACTTCACATGAGACAATGACACATTAGGATAAGCTTCTAGTGAAAAAGAGGATAAACACTCAGCATCTTCCATTGTAAACTTATAACATCCTCCTTGATAATGATCATGGCTTAATATAGAACCTCCAACAATTGGAAGATCTGCATTGGATCCAATAAAGTAATGTGGAAACAAATCTAAGAAAGCTAACAGATTTTGAAATGTTCGTTCATTGATTTGCATAGGTTTATGTTCTGCATTCAAGATAATGCAATGATCTTGATAATACACATATGGAGAATATTGCATAAACCAATCTTCATGATTCATCCTTAAAGATATCAAACGTATACTTTGTCTTGCGGCATGTGTGAAATCACCCGCAAATCCTTCATTTTCTCTACAGATTGCACATTTAGGATAAGATGAAGACACCGCATGTTTCAATCTTGCAATTTCCTTTGGATCTTTTTCTGGTTTGGAAAGATTAATGGTAATATCCAACTCTCCATACTTACTTCGACCTTTCCATTTTTGATCCTTATCTACTCTAGATTTACGAATATAATTCGTCGCAATACTAAAGTCATAATAATACTTAGTAGCCTCTTGTGGAGAAGATTTATAAGACTCCCAAAACTTATGTTCCACACAAGATGGTCTAGGCATAACACAATTCATAATTCTAGTGTCAAATAAATCCTTTTCAGTCACAGTGTCCTCAATCAAATGATGTTCTACTGCATAAGCAAGCATTGTCTCTAAAATAGAATCCGGCAAATCTAATTGTTCTTGAATATCCATTTCTTCAAACTCAGAAAGATGAAATACATCCAATAATAAGTTTGCACTATATTGCTTATCACGTGGATCCATTAAGTTGTGTTGTATTGCATAATTCAATAAACGATTGATTTCTTTTATCATCCTATATTCCTCCATGTTTTACATACGATACTACATCTACTTTCTAAAATGATAGCGGTTCCTTAACAATTTTATTGTAAACGTTTTCTATACTGGTGTAAAGCCATTTTTAGCATATTTCACAATAATTTTATAGATTTATGATTTTCTATAGAAAACGTTTACTGTTTTCTATATTTAAAAAAAAGAACTTCGCAAGAAGTTCAAGAGTTTAACCAATCGATGATCATTTTTTTTGCTTGAGAAATAGATGATATTTCCTTCTTTTCTCCTAAGATATACTCGCATACATCTTTCCAATCCTCTAACGCATACAGTGTTTCGTCAATATCTAAAATATATTCTCTGTATACACATAGAGCCGTCTTATTTTTAAGGTCTGATATATAATGTGCTTTACAATGCTTTGCTAAGTGATCCAATAATTTCAATTTCATATATACCTCCATGCATAAAATTATACATTTTGATACGTAATAAGAAAAACGGATTGATTGGGATAAAGGAAGAAAAAGGAAGAAAAAAAGACAAATTGCTAAAAAATCAAGATGTCTAAATAGCTATACCTTTTTAAATTTCTATATGAATTATAACATATTTCACAATGATGTATATGTATTTTTACATAATATTCCAATTTTATATGGTACCTATAAAAAACACAAAGGATTATACATAATCTTACGTTAATGGGAAGAATAATGATATGAGGTGATAAATATGGATTCCTTTTGGATACAAAATGGCACAAAAAAAGAATATCCTTCTCTTCAAAAGGATATTGAAGTAAATATTGTTATTATTGGAGCTGGTTTAACTGGGTTAAGCACTGCTTATTATCTTTCAAAAAGAGAAAAGGATATGATACTAGTAGAAGCAGATACCATTTGTTATGGCGCAAGTGGTAGAAATACTGGAAAACTAACTGCACAACATGGTCCCGTTTATAAAGAGTTAATGAAGAACTATGATGTAATGATTGCGAAACAATATTATCATGCGAATATGGAAGCTATTCGTTCTATGGAAAGTATTATTAAGGAACATAATATTTCTTGTGGATTTAAACGGAGTGATACAATGTTGTACACAAGAGATAGCAATATGGTGAGTGAACTTCAAGAGGAATATCAGGCTTATTTAGATATTGGCATCGATTGTAAATATGTTGAAGATGTTGGAGATTCCTATAAGATAGAAGCGGGATTGATTATTCATAATCAAGCAAAATTTGATCCATATCAATATGGAATTGGTTTAAGTAATATCTTAGATGAACGCCATATACCTATTTATGAACATTCTCCTGTAAAAACGATGGTAGAGCGTGGTGATCATTCGTATGAACTTCATATTAATGATTATCATGTACATGCCCATTATGTCATCTTTGCATCACAGTTTCCATTTATTGATCACGCCCATTTCTATTTTACAAAAATGTATTGTGAACAAGAATCCATTGCTTATATGGAAAACATCTATAATCAACCAGAAATTATGATGGTCAATATAGAAAAACCGTTACACACCTACAACATTTATAAAGATAAAATTATTGTTGGTGGTAACTCTTATAAAAGTGGACAGGCACCTGAAATTACACATACAAAATTCATGCGAGATATTCGAACGTTATTTCCAAAGGAAAAAGTAGAATATGTTTGGTCTAGTCAGGATTATATTACATTTGATCATATTCCCTTTATTGGTAAACTAGATAAGAAGGATGACCATGTGTTATTTGCGAGTGGCTTTAACAAATGGGGAAATAGCACAAGTAATATCGCAGGTAAATTATTAAGTGCCTATGTATTAAAACTACATTCTCCTTATCATATGTTGTATTCTCCACAGCGTTTATCTTCTCTATTTACTATTCCTTTCGTAAAGGAAAACCTTAATGTAGCCTATGAATTTATCAAAAGTAAGTTCAAGTATGAAGATGATGAATATCCAATGTTAGAGGAAGGTAAAGTCATGCAGATTGATGGACATTCTTATGGAGTGTATCGAGATGAACACGATGAACTCTTCATCATTGATATTACTTGTCCTCACCTTGGATGTGTCTGTTCTTTTAATTCTGTAGATAAGACTTGGGATTGCCCATGTCATGGTTCTAGATTCTCATTTAAAGGTGATATTATCAAAGGACCTGCGACACATTGTTTGAACAAATATGGAGAGGGTTTAAATGAAATTGATCCCCATATATTAAAATAAAGGGTTGTGCTCACAACCCTTTTGTATTGTCTTCTATATACGTTTCTATCTTTTCTTGAATACTTTGAAATTGCTGTTTTGTTGTTGGGTTTTCAAAGGTATACATTGTTCGTAATGTTTGATAATTTCCATGTTGTTTTACAAGTTGTATACTCTCCACAAAGTGGATATCAAACAACAATGCAAGATGAGAGATATACATATCCAAAGGTGTTTTGCGCTTTTTTGCTAAAACACTTTTTTCTTTCATTACATCTTCATATACTTCTTTACTTATCGTTTCCTTTTTTAGTTGTTGTGGATTACATTGAAACAATAGTTCACAACTCTCCTCACAATCCACTCGAAAGATATCAATTTTATCCGCATCTCTAATGAGATTGACATAGAGGAGTTCCTCTTGTGTTAGGTTGTCTTCAATCACAAATCGATTATGATTTCTTATAGCTGTATAGATAATTTCATCGTATATATCTTCTTCTATAAATGAACGAAGAAATTGTTGTTCTTGTAAGATGCGTATACCTAACAATGCATGATCTTCGCTTTGTGAATCCAAAAATGTTTGATACCTTCGTATTTGTTCAAATCGCCCTATATCATGTAGCCAACCAATCAATTCCGCAAGATCTTGTTGTTTTTTGGTTAATCGCAAAGACCTAGCGATTTGCCTACATAGTTGGGCTACTTTCTCAGTATGGATTACTTTTAATAAAATCTTTTCATCTTCTAAAGAATAGTCTTTCACATACTCATGAAATGCTTGTTTCGCTATCTCTATATTCATCGAAGCTTCCTACCTTTTTAAATAAGTAAATACCTAAGCATAAGGCCAATGCTTCCGCAAACGGAGTGGTCAACCATATACCCGCTAAATCTACCGTTGGAATAAGAATCACAAACCCTAATAGAATGAATAAGAATCCTTTACATAATGCAATCACTGTCGCTACATTTCCTCTTTCTATCGATTGGAAATAATACATCATAATCGTAATCGCAGATAAACATACTAGGCATAAAAAATATAATCGTATGCCTTCTGCCCCCAATGCTATTAAACGCGTATTTCCACTCGCAAAGATAGCCGCAAATTCTTCTGCAAATAAGAAGAAAATACCATAGGTAATCACAGAAAATATTGCGCTACATACTAAGGATAATCGTAGTACTTGTTTTACACGCGAGAAATATCTTGCGCCATAATTTACAGACATAATTGGTTGTGCTGCTTGCGCAAACCCGTTTAATAACCCTCTACAAACATATGCAATATTCGTTATAATTGCAAATGCCGCAAGGAATAATTCATCCGCAAAGTATAAAATTATCATATTAAACACAATAACGATACATGCCGCACTAATTTCCATAACACCACTACCAAATCCGTTTCGAAACATTCTCTTTAATAATTCTATATCAAAGAAATTCTTCGTAAACTGTACGGTATTTTTCTTTTTCATGAAATGAGGAAGTACTCCAACGATAACTAAAGCTGCTCCAATACAAGTCGCAATGGCAGCTCCCATCAAGCCCATATCCCATTCAATAACAAATACATAATCCAATACAATATTGGTGATATTTCCAAATAAGGTTGCTTTCATAGCGGTAGAAGGCGCATGATCAGCACGCATCAACACACTACAAGAGTACATAGGAATAAAAATGATACTAGAGGCAAGGATAGGTACCATATATTCACGTGCATAAGGCAACAGTTCTTTTGAACTTCCAAATGCCATTGCTATTTGATCACTAAACACTACACCTAAAATAGAGGCAAGTGCACCAATCACTAACATACATACGACACTTAATGTAAATGCTTTATTACGTTTATCAAATTGCTTATTTCCTTCCGCAATGGACATCACAGTAGCTGCCCCTACTCCAAAACATACCCCAACTGCCGCAAACAAAGAGTATAGAGGCATCGCAATATTTAAGGCAGCTAATCCTACACTCCCTGTACCTTTCGATATAAAGAACACATCTGCCAAACAATACATAGAACTAGATAACATGGCAATTAAGGTAGGTACTAAGTAATGCATATATAACTTACGAACAGGAGCTTGTAACATCATACCATCTTTCATAAAGAACACTCCTTCTGTAGTAAGTTTAAAATGTCTTCACATTCTTGTTTTGTTTCATTGGTAAAAACGCATAAGAATGAAGAGATTCCCTGGTGTTTTGCATTTTGATAATCTTGCATATAGTTTCTTGGAGTTTCTTGTAATATATGCATGCGACAATCTTCATCGCACATAATTGGATAGGTTTGTTTCTTTAAGTCGGATAGTTGATAGTTTGCTTTACGACAAAGTCCACAATTCTTTTTATCACTATCTTTTTCAACTGCGTTGATACAACAATACTCACTTATCATAAGTTCAACACGTCCATAAATTGGATAGATAAAGTTTCCTTTTTCTTGATAGTTGTCTTCATATTGTTGCACTATTTGTATGCACTCTTCTAAACTTAATTCCAAAGAGAAACATACCCCGAACGCATGACGTTCAAATAAGAAACGTGCATACGCATGATTGGCTACATTTAAAGATGTATCACAAATACAATTATGTTGTTGATACAGTCCTCCACTCTCCTGAATCATACACAAAGATGTCTTAGGATATTCTTTTTTCATGACTCTGGAAGTTCTAGGATAAACTCCTTTTTCATCTCTTAGTTTTTGATACAAAGTATCTCCATCTACAAAAATCATAGGCATGTTTGCTTCTTTACAAGCAAGGTATTGTTCCATCGTGTGCACAACTACAAGAACTTCTGGTAGCTTTTCTTGTTTGTTTAGATTCGTAGGTTGACCCGTTGTACATACTTGACGATTTGGGTTACAAACTTTTCTCTGTTCTTCTAACTGTGACAAAGCATCTCTACGCATTTGATTGATTTCTTTGATTGGAAGGATACAAGTATGATCCATATGAAATTCTATTTGTAGAAAATCAAAGGGTGTATCTTTGCTCTTTCTAAGTTGTGCATCTAAACGTTCTTCATCCAATGGTGTATGATTCGCTTTTACACATGGTATCGTGCTTTCTACAATGACTTGATTTCCAAGTTCGTCCATCACTTCTAATTGAGCAAACTGTTCACAGAATGCCTTAAAGCTTCCATATACAGGTACTCTTCGTTTTCCACCTTCATATGTTTCTTGTAATTGTTTTAATTGCTTTACATCACTTGTTTTTACTACGACACTTCCCTTTTCCACAAAGAATGTCTTATCAATTTCAATAATATCCTTACCATCTCCATGATTTACCAACAACCCATTCTTATAGATACGATTGATACGAAACCCTTCATCATTCTTTGAAGATAATATACGAATTCCATCTCCTTGATACAATGGCTTACTTAACTGTATGCTTACTTTATCTTTACGGAAATCAATTACTTTTCCAATTTCAATCCCCATATGATTTGGTCGATTGAAATTCATTAAATCACTTCCCATTTTATGAAATAAATGACCTGCACTAAATCCACGATGAAAAATCTTTTGCATATCTTCTTCGATCGTCGCATCCACATGAAAAATTGTTCCTTCATAATATGCATCGATGGCTTTACGATAGGTAGAAACCATAAGGGCTACATATTCTGGACGTTTCATTCTTCCCTCAATTTTAAAAGAGGCAATACCCGCTTCTATTAGTGCTGGTACTTGTTTGATGGAGTTCAAATCTTTCGGACTCAACAAATACTTTCCATTCGCTTTTACACTATGCACTCCAGTATCATCGATTCTCTCTAAATCATATTGCATACGACAACTCTGTGCACATTCTCCACGGTTCCCGCTTCTTTGTTGTGTCATGGCACTCATTAAACATTGTCCGGAATACGAAATACATAAAGCCCCTTGTACAAAGACCTCTAAATCCATTCCTAGTTTACTATATTGTTGAATTTCTTCAATGCTAGTTTCTCTTGGTACGACGACTCTAGCTGCGCCTAGTTCTTGTAGTAAGTGTATTCCTTGTGGATTATGTATATGCATCTGCGTAGAGGCATGAAGTTCAAAATCTGGAAAGTGTGCTCGTATCAATTGAAACAATCCTAAATCTTGGATAATCAACGCGTCTACATCCGCATCTTGAAGTTGTTTTACATATGTTAAACAAGCTTCTATTTCCTCTTCTTTAATCATCGTATTTACAGTCACAAAAACACGCACGCCATAAACATGGGCATACGCAACTGCTCGCTTCATCTCTTCTTCATCAAAATTGTTGGCGAATGCACGTGCCCCAAACATCACACCACCTAAATACACCGCATCACAACCATTTTGTACGGCTGCTTGTAAGGCTTCAAAAGAACCTGCTGGTGCTAATAATTCTACACGTTTCATACTTATACTCCCCTTCTAAAATTCCGTGGTTTACAAATCGTTTTCATAACTGTTGAAACCAACAAAATTCCTAATACCAATATACCCGCTATCGCAATTGTATCAATCCCTGTTGTTAAGGCTTGCATAGCATTTCCTTGAATAGCTTGTAACATGGTACGATACATTCCTCCTCCAGGTACTAAAGGAATCAAAGCCGCAACTAAAAATGTAGTTACTGGAGTCTTACAAACACGCGCAAATATTTCAGAATATAAAGACAGGGCAATAGAACCCCAAAACATCGACATCATTTCAGACATTTGCATATCCAAACATACATGATAAACAATACCACCGATGGCTCCACCAATTCCCGCAAGGATTAATTTTTTTCCCTTTATATTGAATAGGATTCCAAATCCTAAAGTTGCTAAAAATGAACCAATTATAATTTGTATCATCTTACATACCTCCACTTATGCCAATGGACATACTTAAAACAAAACCAATTCCAGCCGCAATCGCAACTGCCGCAATCACTGCTTCTACGCCCCTAGACACACCAGAAAGATAATCTCCCGCCACAGTATCACGTATCGCATTGGTAATTGCTAAACCTGGCACCAACAACATAATACTAGATATTATCATAATATCCACAGGTGCTTCTTTAAATAAAGCGTGAAAGATTAACGCAAAGAAAGCCCCAATCCCTGCAGAAACAGCATTGGTAAAAAAGTTATTAAATGCATGATGTTCCATAAACCAACTCATGGATTTGATTGCCATACCAATCACAAAGGAACATACTGCCACAATGATATTTCCTCCAAAAAACAACGCAAATCCAAACGCACTCAATGCGCCAAAAAATAATGTTGGTAAAAAAGAATAACGTTTCTCATCCGCAATCGCATGCAACCTTGTTTGAAGTTCTTCGATTGTAAAGGATGATGTTGCGGCTTGTCTTGATAATTCATTTATTTTGTCAATGCAGTTTAAATCTACTCCATTGTTGCGTACACGAAGAATTTTAGTATGGGTAGTTTTATTCACAGTGATGGATAACATAATACCCGTTGGGGTCACAAAACTTTCTGCATCTTCCACCTCTGGAAAACTAGTACAAAGTCGTACCATGGTTTCTTCTACTCGATATATTTCTGCCCCATTTTGGATCAACAGTTTCCCAGCATAACTGCACATCTCTAATAGTTGATTTGTATTCATATTCTTCGCCTCGCTTACGCTATCAAGTATATCGAAAAATAGCTAAAAAAGAAAACAATTTCTGCATTATTTTCATTATTTTGAAGACAAATCGTACAACCATGGAAATTCTTACCTTTTTCTACTATAATAGGTAGTAGAAAGCTGGGGTGAGCTTATGAATCGTAAGGTTATGATCATCATGAATCCAAAGGCGGGTAAAGGAAATGCAAAATCTTCTTTGTTCACGATTTGTGACAAGTTCAATGCGATGCAAGATCATGTGGAAGTCTTTGTGACGCAGTATGAGCACCACGCTACCAAACTTGCCAAAATGCATGGAGAACAATTTGATATTTTAGTTTGTATGGGTGGAGATGGTACATGGAATGAAGTCATTAGTGGATTATTAAGTATAAAGAAACGACCTGAAGTATGTTATTTACCAAGTGGAACTGTGAATGATTTTGCGTCTACTTTAAAACTTTCAAAGAGTGCAAGTAAAATGATGGAGCACATTGAAGAATACAATCCGTTCCCTTGTGATATGGGCAAATTTAATAAGCAGTACTTTACGTATATCGTTGCCTTTGGTATCTTTACAGAAGTGTCTTATAATACTCCTCAAAACATCAAGAACACCTTTGGCAAAGTTGCCTATTTTCTAGAAGGCTTTAAACAACTTACAAGAATACCAAATTATCATGTTAAGGTTGAGGTAAACAATGAAATCATTGAAGATGATTTCATATTTGGAAGTATTACCAATTCCAAATATATCGCTGGCTTTTCTTATGTAAGTGCTAAGGATACAGAATTGGATGATGGTCTATTTGAAGTCATGCTCATTCGTAGTCCTAACAATCCCATGGATGTTCAAGCCATCATCGCAGCTTTACTAAAACGAGAGGTTAATGAAAAATGGATGTATTTCTGTAAATGTAAAAGTCTACGTATATTATCAAAGCAACCAATTCCTTGGACATTGGATGGTGAAGATGGTGGTGAAACCACCGAATGCACCATCACCAATCTCCATAAAGCAATCACGATTCTCATCTAACCAGAAAAAATACTTTCTGGTTTTTATTTACTTTCTTCTCTTAATAGGATATACTCTACTTATAAATTAAACACTGTTTAATTTATAAGTAGAGGTACACATATGCGCATAAAAGATGAACAACAAATAGAGAAGAAAAAAGAAGAAATTCTATCACACGCCAAAACCATCCTTCTTGAAGAGGGAATCGATCAATTGTCAATTCGTAAGATTGCGGCTCGAATGAAACAAACCCCTGGCATTTTATACCATTACTTCGAAAACAAAGAAATGATTTTAACACGCATTGTTGAAGATGGATATCAACTCATTCTACAAAGCATCCAAAAGAATAGAAATGTTGAGGATTTACAAGAGCGACTCCTAGCAACACTTACTTCTTATATGGAATGTATGTGCGAACAAAAAGAACTATTCTTATTATTGATGAGTAGTAAAGACCCCAACATTAGAATGCGCGTAGATGTACTCAAAGAAGATGCAATCGAACGTCAAAGTATTCGTTTTTTATGTAGTGAACTTGAAACAGGCGTAAAGAGTGGCATCTTTGAAATTGAAGATTGTTATCGCAAAACACAGTGGGTATGGTGTGCCACCTATGGAGTCATCTCTCGCATCATTCAAGAACAAATAACAGACGAGCAAAAGAATCTCCTAATAAAGGAACATGTGACTTCTATTTTGAAATCACTAGAAAGGTAACTTATGAAAACATTAATTATATACGCAAGCAAACATGGCGCAACAAAAGAAATCGCACATCTATTAGCAAATAACTCCTGTGATATTAAGGATATGAATGATAAAGATATCGACTTGTCATCTTACGATAACGTTGTACTTGGTTCTGGCACCTATGCCGGAATTCTTGATAAACATATGAAGGAATTCATAAAAACACAAGAAGAAACTCTACTACAAAAGAAGCTTTACTTATTTATATCAGGACTAAGTGGAGATTCTTCTTCTATGGATAAAGTATGTGCAGAGAATATTCCTGCAAATATACTAAGTCATATCACCTACAAAGATCATTTGGGTGGAAGACTCAATATGCCAGATATGAATCTATTTGAAAAAACACTGATTAAAATGATTAACAAAAAAGGGCATTTCTATACCCCTGAACAAGCAAAGGATAACATTGATTTCATAAACTATGAACACATTACCACCTTTATTTCACACATGGAAAAATGATTTATAAAAGGATTGAATATTTCACTATTCAATCCTTTTACTTACCTATACTCAAATATTGTGTTCTCTATTTACAATATGAACCAACTCTGTTTTTGTATTTATTTTTAATTTTGCATATATGCTTTTCAAATGCGTTTGGACAGTATTAATACTCAACATGGACTCTTCTGCAATTTGTCGTGTTGTCATATTACCTGCATATTTTAACATGATTTCTTTTTCCTTCTTCGTTAATAATGCAAACACAGGAGATTCTTGGTCTGTATTAGTTTCATCACGAAGCATCTTTACGATTTCTTTTTCAAAAGGAGTGGTCGCTTGAAATTTTGTCATAAGTACTTTTAGATGAGGAGCCAATTCTCTAAAAATCGTTATCAAATGATCATCTTGAGCAAGCTTACATGCTTCATGAAGTCTTTTGATTCCCTCTTCTTCTCTACCTAAATGATAATACCCTATCGATATAAATATTCTAGCATATAATAATCCAAAGATATGCATTTGTTCTCCATATGCTCTTTCCAATATATTACAATAGTATTCTACCTTTTCATATCGTTTTGTACAGATTTGATAGAAACATAAAATAATAAACGAAATCATACTTGATTCGTACAATAATTGAGGATAAAGTAGTTTCTCATTCTTGATCCAGTTAGAAACATCACGAACATTCCCTTGTAACAAATGAAGATACGCTTGTGCACAATCTATTTCACTTTGTAAAATTGGATTATCACACTTTTGATATGTAGTTTCAAGTTCCATTACCATTTCCTGAAGTAATATACTATCTTGTTTCAAAATAGCATAACGTGCCTTTAAGAAAATAGAACATATTTCAATACTCACTTGTTGATATCTCAAAGTATCTAAGTACGCAGCTTGAGACAATTCAAGTACATGATCATAATCTCCTGTTTCAAATGCATACTCTGCCCTTACTTGATAATCTCCTCCACCATTTGCTCCATTTGTAAAATGTATCATAGTAGGTAAACGCTCTATAACTTCATCTACCAATTCTTTCATCTTTCCAGACTCACGGTGATATAAATAAAGGATATGATAACTACCAAACGTAGCTACTTTAAAAGGATATGCAAATTTTGATTTTCCACCCTTGAATGCACGAGCAGCACAATCAAAATCATCAAACATTGCATGTGCATCGTTATAATTCGAAAATGCATGAATAAAGTAGTACTCACCTAACAGTTGATCTGCATCACCTGCATATTTCCCGTGTTCTACATCTTCTTTGAACTCCATTAACAGATGCATTCCATGATGGGTTTCAATATTCGTTACGGTATCCAAAATGTGAGCAAGATACATATATGGATATCTATATTTGTATTCCATAGGCATTCGTCTAAATACATCGACCATTAATGATGGAGCTATATCCATATAACTAAGTTCATAATGAAGCGTCAATAATTGCGTAATACCTTCAAAATCATTACATTCCAAATACATTGAAATAGCTTGTATCGGATCATTGTTTTCTGAAAACCATTTCGCTATACGTTGATAAATACTTTGAACATCTAATTGAGATTTATAAAGTTGTATTTTTAAGAAATCTTTTAGTACACCAGAAATTGTATAGCCTTCACTCGGTGATCCATGAACAAATAGTTGATTTCTTTCCATCTGTAAAATCTGTTGGATCGTTTCTTTGGACTCGCATAATGCATATAATTGTTCTAGAGAAAATTCATTTAGAATACTCAAGTACAACAAGTCTTTCTTTACAAGATCATCCAAAGCATTATAATATGCATCTTCAATGAGCAAATTTATATTTTTTGTCTCTGTTAGTATACAATTCCTCTTCAAAGTAAGTAAAATAAGTTCAATGGCCGCAATCCAACCATCACTATATGACAAAATAGAATGAATCTTTTCTCTCGTGATTTCGATTTTTTCTTTTGTGCAAACCTCTTTTATTTCGTTGTATGTCAAACGAAAATCATCTGTTTTTAAGAAACTAACACGTCCTTCATATTCTTCTACAAAATCGTTGTGTAAAGAATCACATATAAGAATCAAACGAAAACAATAAGGATTTGTATTCGCAAACAATGATACTAATTTTTGAAACTTTGGCTTTGTCCCAGTGATTCCATCGATAACGATGTAAAAATTCCCTCGAATTTCTCTACTATACAAGTACAAAACATTCGATAGTTCCTCTTCTGTTTCTGGAATTGGAAAAGAAGGAATAGATTCTTTCAAATGCAATGCGACTTTTAACTTCTCTTGAAATAATTGCCATTGCCAATCTTCATCCGATTCCATCACGATATGAAACCACACACTAACCTTGTCATGCTCGTTCAAATAGCGTGAAATTAGGGTGCGTTTACCGAATCCCTTAGGTGTATACACAATTACCAATGGATTAGTTAATGCATCTTCAAACTTTTTCGTAGTCGCTTTACGCGCTATATACTGCATAATTACACTCCCTTTAGATATCAATTTGATACTTTGAAACTCTCATTGTAACTATATTTTGAGATTATTGATAACATAATTATGTCATATAAAATCACATATGTACATCACATGTTTATGTGATGTAGGAGGTATTTTTTGCCAATTTAGATATACAAGGTCAAATTATTCTTTAGATACGTTATGTATTTTATCTATAACGAAGAGCTTATTTATACCTAAAAAGATTATCCATACATCAACAGTTTCCACATTTTAAAATTCATAAATAATGATTCTTCAAAGCATATAGCATCAACTATCTACAAGTAAATATGAACGAATACACAACGGTTCAATGGTTACCTGATGTCTAAAATTGAAAAAAGATGAAAAAGTTTTTACACTTGATCATCTTTTTTCGATTCATATGACATAGCCGTTTTATATCAACCAATGTCACTTTTTTACAGGCTCACATGATGTAGCGTTTGCCCTTTTGATTTCTTAATTTGTTTCGCTTGTTTCTTGAGTTAATGCTTCCTTTGATACTTCAAAATCAATCTTTGTGTCTTGTTTATGATTTACTAGCAACATTCTTCCCATAAACATAAAGCCTACACCATAAAATAAATAACTAAAAGATTGCGTCATAATGTATTGAAGAATCTTTCCAAACTCTTTGCCTGCAGATATTTGACCTGCTTTTACCAAACTAGCAATGTATTCAATGGCTACAAATGTTACATACAGGAAATATGCCAATGTCAAAATTCCTATCACCATGCATACAATACTAATTACTTTGTTCCAATTCACTTGTTTCTTCATAAAGGTTCTCCAATCTTTTCTTTTTATATTCGTATAGAATCCATGAAAGAATAGCTATCACTACCATTGGAATCCATATCCAAATATAAATATTTTCATTTCCTTTTAGACTCTCTAATTGATTCAGTATCGATTGTCTTTGTTGATTTGTTAGATTTAGCTCCAACATGTCTTCGAGTACTTTTCTTCTTTCTGCCTTATTTTCAGGTAGATTTCTCAATAACTGTTCGATTGCCTCATCTAATTTTTCTTGTCTCTTTATTAAGAGATTTCCAGCATCTTCTTGTTCCGATTTAGAAATTGCATTTTCAATGTTTTCTACTTCATCGAATACATCTGATGTGGATCCATCTTTGTTTGGTGTATCTACTACACCACCAATTTCACCTTCGTTTGGTGGAGTTGGTTTTTGTGGGGAATCTGGATCTCCAACATTTGGTTTATCTGGATTTACCGGTTTATTCGGTTCTTCTGGATCAGGTGTTTCTTCTACCTTACCATTCTCTGGAGAAACTCGGAAAGATTTAATTTTATAATTCCCTACATTATCCGTTGCGATAATCCAATAGTTATCAGTTTCGTTCGCATTAGATTTCGCTTCAAACTCACCTTTGGTAACATAGTGTTGATTATCCATTTTTTCTAAGATATAGTCACTTTCGGTTGGTTTTGTACGAACATCATTTTCACTATATGGATTTTCATTGGTAATAAAGACTTGACTTACACCCGTCTCTATAAAATCTAGATTTTCAGGAGCATCTTTTACATCCAATTCTATTCGGTACGTGTTTTTATCTGTAATTTGATTTTCATATACCATCATCAATGGAGATAAACGGTCAATATTAACGATTTGCGCAGTTTGTTTTGATGTTGTTCCTGTTTCATTCTTCACAACCAAATCAACATAACCATTACTAATAAATCTCTTTTCCTTAGATTTACTAAATGTTTCTCCACCATCGAAAGAATAAGATAATGTCTCTGATTCTTTGTTTGGATGAATTATGATATCCACCCATTGGTTTGTATATTCATTTGGAGTGATTTCATACGTAAATTCAGGAATGGATGTGTCAATTTTAACCTTGTATTTGACAACATCACTTCTCGCTCCATCGGCTGCGGTTACACGGAATTGGTAATTAAACTCACCATTTTGTTGTTGCGTAATCCAATATTCTCCTTGATCGTTAGCTTCGATTGTTTCCCAAGTCTTACCATCTAGAGAATATTCGTAAACACTTTTACCAATCTGTATGGTATCTACCAACACATGCATAGATACTTCTGAGTTGCTCCATGTTCCTTCTTTATATGCATTTCCTAATCCAGTGATACCTTCGACACGTACAACAGGTATTTCACCCATATCATCAACCGTGATGCTTACAGGAGCTGATGAAACTCCTGCATGATTCACAAGGACATACGTATATGTTCCATTTCTTGTGATTTGTATTCCTTCTCCATAATACTCTGTAATATCCATTTTTTCAAAGGCTCCATTATCACAAGTCACATACACTTCTTTGATATTGGATTTTCCAATTTCATCTACCTTTATTCCAACTTGATGCGTTGTTGAGTTTGCACTCGCAATGCTAATCACTGGCTTAATTGTATCTTTAAGGATTGAGATTGTATATGTTCCAGCCACATTGCCAGCTACATCCGTTGCGTTTATTGTGACTGTGCTTGCGCCCTCTTCAAGACGGGATACAGGAATGCTAAACTTTCCTTCACGATTTTGACAAGTATAGTTATATGTATTTGAAGTTGCATCATTTGCTATCGTATATGTTCCATCTTTTACTCCGGATAAATTATCTTTTACTTCTACTTGAACTACTTTTTCATTATCCGTAAGCCACGTTTCCTCGACATAATCTGTTTTGATAACTGGCTTTGTAGCATCGATAGTGATACCATCAGATGTTATATACTGAACATTTCCAGCAATGTCTTTTATTCTGACAAATACAATATACTCTTGGTCGGCGTTAAGGGTACCTAAAACTACTGGTGTACCATTCTTTAAGGTTTGTATCTGTTTTTCATCACAAGCAATCCATTTATTAAGTAACTGTTCTTTTACCTCTGCTAGGTTTTTAGGGAACGTTGTTAATTGTTTGTTTTTACCAGCTGTCATTACATAGTATTCAACTGATTTTAAACCACTGCTATTTAGTGCATCCTCAACATCTTTTAACACAACATCTACAGCATCTGGTAATCCATAATTTATAGTTGTCGTATTGGTTGCGTCAAGCCAAGTTCTACTATTTGTTGCTGTTGTTGTCAGTTTTCCAGTTGGTTTTGTAGTATCTACTTTAACTGTTAATGTCTCACTCTTGTTAACTCCAGTTTCTGGATTAGTGATTCGTACAGTATATGTAGTTTCACCTTCTGGTGCTTGTATAAATGCATAACCATCTGTATTTGCATCAACTGTTTTCCACTGACCATCACCTGTATGATACTCATATACAAGATCACTTACAAGGCGTGGATTGTTATAGAAACGTACATTGATTGCTGGATACCAGTCACCATTCTTTACCGCAAGATGACCATCTTCATCAATGGTATCCACAACAAGTTCTACTGGTACTTCTTGAATGTTTCCAAATGTTAATTCTTTTATATTTGTAATTCCTAAGTTGTTTTCAACTCGAACATACAAAGTTCCATTTTGAACAACACCTAAACCATCACCATATGTACCTGTTATATCACTCCATGATCCATTTTCATCATATGTATCACCTTGTGCTACATATTGATATTCTACTTTCTTTAATCCTGATGTTCCTACAACAGGCTCTAAATCAACGTGCTTTTTCTTTCCAAGATTGATAGTATCCCCAGTAAGAGTTACATCTGGAGTGATTGTATCTTTCTTTATCGCAACGGTTTCACTTGCTTTATTGCCAGCTTTATCATAACCATCTACGATTAAATCATAGATACCTTCTGGTAATTCGCCTATATCATAATTTCCTGTGCGAATATCCACCTCTTTTGTAACAGGAGTTCCTTGGTCTTCATAATTCAAAATCAATTTATCTTGACCAGATAAGCTATCCGTTAATGTAGTTGGTAATATTGCGAAAGGATCAATAATCCATTTTGTATTTGGATTAGGATAATGGAACTCTTGCATTACACTTTTATCAATACTTAGGGTTGGTTTTGTAGCATCTACGATGGCCCCATCACTACTGATATAGCGCACGTTTCCTACATTGTCACTAACCTTTACATAAAGAACGTAGGTAGCGTCTGAAGAAATACTAACTTCCACTTTATTGCTGAGCGCATCCGAAGGTGAGCCTAGTGTCCATCCACCCTTTGTTGTTGCTAAATCCTCTATTGTATCAATTGTATACTTAGTTTTTGCTTCCTCATCTTTTAATAAGATATATTGAACTGAGGAAACTCCACTTAATTCATCACTAGGTGTGATGATATACTTTTGATCCGTATTGTAAAAGTTTTCGAATACAGGATTTGTTAAAAAGTCTTTCCATGTTTTATCAACTAATGAGATTGTTCCAGTAGGCAATTGTTTATCGATTGTAACAATGAATTGCTGGATTGTACTTTCCATGCCTGATTCGCTTGTAATCTTCATTTCGATATTGAATTTCCCATTTTGAGAAAGCAATATGGAAGCTTCATAATCATTCTTTTTCGTTACACTCTGCCAAGAAGACCACTCTACATCTGTTGCTTTTTTAATACGGTATGAATATTTTGTATTTCCAAGGTTTGATGCAGTATTTTTGAAGAATACTTTCACATTATCTTTTGTCCATGTCTCTGATGTATATGGTTGATCATCACTTACTGTAATTGCACGAACGTCAACCATTGGTGTTGTTTTATCGATGGTATCAAAAGAGATAGTAGCGATATTAGATTCCACACCTGCTCCATTGACATACTTCACATAGTACGTACCATTTTCATCCACATTGTACTTATGATTGTTATTGTTATAATCATTTGTAATTTCAGTCCATGTTCCACTTTCATCACAAGGATCACCAAAATTTTGCTTTTGGACATATACCTTATTAACTAAACTAGGACCTACACTAGCAAGGATATCAATATCTTTGCTTGATTGATAAGATGTAATATCACCCTTTAGCTCTAATGTTGGCTGAATGGTATCAATCATGACATGTGTTTTATCACTATAACTATTTCCTGCTTTATCTTTTGCAGTAACAACCAATTGATAATTTCCATCAGGTAAGCCTGTAATCGTCGCATTTCCATCTTGATCTAGCTTGATAATATGAGGGTCACCAACTCTACTATCAATATACTCATAATGGTAATCAACATAACGCTCATCTACTCCTGATAAATCTTCTTTTACCTTTACTTTTACTGTGGCATCATCTCCCGTAACCCAAATGCCATCTTTATCATAATCGATTTCTATAAATGGTGCAGTTTTATCGATGATAAACCCATCTGTATTTACATATGTGACATTACCTGCAATATCCTTTGCACGTAAATACAATATTTTTTTCATTTCGGTATCTAATGTTAACTGATATTCAGCTTCTGCTTTTGATACCCATGAACCTACATGATCTAACTCTTCTTTTGTATATTCTTTATCTGCTAATAAATAATCATTAGATAAAATTCCGCTAGTTACATCATTTGAAACAATTTCTAAGTCGACATCTTCTTTGAAATAAGTTTCGAATTTCACACCCTTTTTATAGTCGGTGTAGATTTTCTTTTGATTCATTTCAACACGGCTACTTGGTGCTACCGTATCTTGTTTATAGTTCACTTGTTTTGCTTGAGAGATAAGTTTCTTATCTCCTGCTTTTTCAGGGATTTTCATAAGATAGTAAGTCATTCCTTCTCCATCTTTAGAAAAGTCTCCATCTTCACTACTGAAATATGGTTGCCAGAATGAAGCTTCATCCGTTGTTCCCTCTGGATCTTTATCAGGGCTTCTAGAAATTAAATACCCTTTCGGTGCCACAACTTCTACAACGTTGTTGTACCATCCAGTATCAGGATTAACAACCGCTCTTTCACCCGTTTCTTTATTGATTATTTCACCACGAATAATCGCAACTTCGTCTGTATCAAAAGACTTTACTTTAAAGTTCACAACATCTGGACTCATTTGTAAAATATAATTATCATTATCATCTTTTCCATAATCAAGTCCTAATTCACCCATAAGGAAACGATATTCCCCTACACCCTCACCTTCTTCGCGTGTGATTGTGCTTCCATCTATCATTGAAATCGTATCGCCTTCAACGACATTGTCCAATTGATAAGTATAACCTGGTTCATTATCTCCTGAATACTTCCATTGATTATTATCAGGAACCACATAAATCACTCTTTGTAAAATCTCAAAGTTTGTAGTTAATTGACTGCTCTGTGTAAAGTTACCTTTACCAGTGATAGTTACTGTTGCTGTTCCAGCTTTGATATTATCCTTATAAGAAAGAGTATAATCATCTCCTTCTTTTAAGATTTTTCCATTCAACATAACCGTTGGTTTTTGTTGTTTTTCTGTTCCATCATATATGATGTTTTCAGGGTTATTTATCATAAGTCCTGGTATATCATCTATATCCGCTGGAAGAATTTCATATTCTAATGTTGTTGAATTGGTATAATTTCCAATCCCTACAACTGTCGCAACTACTTTACCAACTTCTGTCATATTGGAATAGGATACTAAATAATCTTTCCCTTCAACAAGAAGTTTGTCTCCTAATACACCTTCCAATGGCTGCGATATTTGAGGATAACTCGTATATTGTAAATTAGCCAAAGTTGGTGGATTTGTAGAATAGTTCGCATTCTTGAAAATAATTGGACTTATATCTGCAGGAACGATGTTGAAGTAACTTGTAAATGTACCTGTATAGTTGCCTATACCTGTAACAATTACTTTAGCTCGTCCTACTTCTATATTCTCTTCGTATCTAAACGTGTAATCTTTTTCATTTTCTAATAATTGATCACCAAAATTCACTGTAAATGTTGGCTTAATTTCACTTCCTGTATATCTTTGATCTGGAATCTTGGATATCGTAAAGAGATTTGCTCCTTGTGGGACAACCTCTAAGGTGATAGGAGGGGTTGTTATTGCTTTGTAATGATCACCTTCACTAATGGTTGCCTTTACGATAATTTTACCAATGTTATCCGTTGATGTAATACTAATTCCAGGTTTGTTATTTTGAGTTGTTGTAAATTTAACATCTGGAGTAGAAGGATCTGGTTCTACACTCCATGTTACAGTATTATTATCATTTTTGTAATTTACGACTTCAACATCAAAGGTTTCTTTTAATCTTCTCGTATAAAAATCTTGTGATTCGATTAGGTAGGCATTCATATCACCTTTGTCTATCGTATAATCACGAGTTGTTTCATTTTCAACCCATTGACTTTCGTAACTCTCGCCTTTACCTACAAAACGATACTTAACTGTTCCTGGCCCTAATAAATCACCCTGTGTATACACATCATAAGCATTAGGATCTACTTTAATCCCTGTACTTGAAACAATGCTAATTTGTGGATTTACTGCTGCCCCAGTATAAATTCCTTTGGTAGGTGAGAAAGTAATCTTTGTATCTGGATGTGATAAGTCGATAACTGTACGGATGATTGGTTTCACAGTACCAGGATTTTTATCATCCCCACCACCATTACCTGTATCTCCTCCAGGCCAAGTAACATTTTCAGAAATGTCTATTTTGCCTGGTCCTTTACCAGCTTTGCTGTTCTCCCCTTTTCCACCATCCATGGCTCCCCCATTTTGAATCCATAATTCATAACGTCTTCCTAGTCCATGTCCACTTTGTGCTTCTGGCGTTTCGCCACCACCTTGTTTAATGAAGGCCCATGCACAGTCACTTCCATAACCACCCCACATAGAGTATTCATTACATGAAGTCGCAGATGCACCTGCGAATTTATAACCATGTCGCCTTTGTGTTACTTCACTAGCAGCCGTTCTAGTTGTGTGTAAATATGAGCCATTTCTTTGAGCTTCCGCATCATCGACACTTACAACGTCTCCTGAATACGATCCAACACGTAAAATGTAGCTTCCAGCATCGTGGCCTCCGCCAGGCAATGTTGCCTCCATGATACCAACTTCTCCACCTTCTCCATAATGATAAGGGTCTGTTCCTCCTTTACCACCTTTTGGTCGAATTCCAGAATATTTTGGTTGTCCTAGATAATAAGCGAAGAAGCCTGTTCCGCCTCCGCCTCCTGCTCCCCAGCCGCGACCCCCGCCGCCTCCAGCTCCAGGTTCTTTACCAAATGCACTAAGTGTAGTAGTCTTTACACCAGAACCACTTCCACCTCGTCCACCTTGATCTCCAGCAGCACCACCGCCACCGATGTCAACAGCAGGGAAGCCACCGCCTCCGCCGCCGCCGCCACCACCACCGGCAGATATCGAAACATAGATAAATTTATAATCTCCATCAGAGCGTCCGCCATCTCCCCCTTTACCTCCAGCACCGCCTTTTCCAGCTTCCGTTTTTAAGTTAAAGCCTCCTAATATAGCAATATTACCTGAATCTTTTCCTTGTGGTGACTCAAATGTTCCACCTCTACCACCTATCGCTGCAGAGGCTCCATTCCCACCTTTTCCACCGCGTCCTCCTCCTGGACTGCGATTTTCATATCCATCGCCACCATTTTCTCCATTTTCCCCAGTATTGGCATTACCACCCTTTACATATAACGATGTATTTTTATCTCCTCGAAGAATAAGTTCACTAACATAACTGCCTTGTTTTTCAACCTGAAAACCAGCCCCTGATGCATATTGTGTTTCTCCCACCCATCTTGCATCATAACCAATTACATTATTGTTCCCTTGCATAACGATGGTAACCTTACCTTCCACAACGACTGCAGAAGGTTGAGAATTATTTCCTTTGACTGTAACATTATCAAATAAATACACACCATCATTTAATACAATCGGATTACTTTGTACACCTTGATAAACCTTTTTGTAATCCTGAGCTTTTATATCTGAATTCAAAACACTAATTGATAAACCACTAGTAAACACAGAAAGTGCGAGAATGCATTTTATTCCTTTGTAAAGCACATTTTTCTTCTTATAATTCTTGAACATATTGCTCCTCCTCACTTTCTTTTGCCTTTTCTAAATTGTTTTTTAATCTTCTGTAGCGATTATATAAGTAAATCACCCAAATCAATACAAGCAATAATAGAAGCCATGGAATCATATACACAATATTTGCTTTTGATGAAGCTATATTACCACTGTCGATTGATTTTTTTATATCCTTAAGCTTAGAAGCATCCTCCTCAACCTTTGATAACTCATCTGCATATTTTTTGCTACTCTGTGATCCATTATTTGCATTGTTTGGATCTACCTTCGCAATACTATTACTCAAGCCATTGTTTGAACTTGAATTCGATCCATTAGAGTTCTGCCCACTACCTGGTTTTGTTGAAGTTCCATTATTTCCAGGTTTTTGAGAATTTGATGGATTATTCGGATTGCTAGGGTTATTAGGGTTGTTTGGATTGCTAGGATCGTTAGGATTATTAGGGTTGTTAGGATTGTCTGGATTTGTAGGATCTTCCGGTGTTGGTTTATCCGTATTCCCTTCATCATCTCCACTACCAATCATATTTGTTACTTCAATACTATAAATTTTTTCATTTCCTACATTGTCATTCGTAACTAACCAAACACTATTTGTCCCATTATATGGCACACTTATAGCGTCTTTTGTAACCCATTTTCCATTTCTTTCTTCCATTTTAAATGTTTTTTCAGGATTTGGATTAGGTTCACCATCTTTATATGGATATGTAGTCATTGCATATACTTCCGCAATACCACTTCCACTTCTACTTGTTAAATCACAGAAATCTTCAATTTTCGCTTCTAATTCACGAATCTTAGACTGTTCTGTGCCCAACTGTTTAAAGGAAGCTACCGTCGGACCTTGGCTATCAATTTTTTCTACGATCGCCTTTTCGCTAGTGATATTAGACACTGCATCTCTTGCCTTTAATCCTACGATTTTGTTAGCTCTTACCATCATTTTGTTATCGGATTGCCATGTATAGCCATTATCAAATGAATATCCTTGACTATCAACACCACTCTCATTGTCCACTACTTCTACTTCTAACTCTTGTGTTTCTTTTACCCATTTTGTTAAATCTGAGTTGACTTGAATCTTTGGTGCTATAGCATCCACCATAATGGTTACACTTACTTCTTCACTCTCAAGTCCATTATCTAACACTAATTTCATAGTGTATGTATGATTCCCTTCAGAACTCTTAAAGATAGCACTTCCATCTTTTTCTGGTATAATACTTTTATAGTCTTTATCATCTACTTTATAAAGATATTTTTCAACAGTTTGATTTCCATTTTCATTCGTGAATTGAACTTTAATTTCTTCTTTACTCCAATTCCCTTCGAAGTACTCACTTCCATCACCACTACTCATAATATAGTTGATTATTGGAATGTCTTTTGAAATGTTATTTAAGGTGATACTCGTTGTAGCATTTGTACCTGCTCCACTTACAACTCTAAACCAGTACGTACCCTTTTCTTGTGCTAAATAACCGCTTTGATAACTATCTGTGATATCTTCCCATCCACCAGCATCTGGTTTTTTAACCTCTACCTTAGCGATTCCTGATGGACCAGCAGCAGCACTTACTTCTAATAAATTCTTCGTAACGAGTAATCCATTACCAACGTTATCTACGACAGCAATGGTTGGTGCTTGCGTATCTTTTTTAGCTAAATACTGTTGCTTCAATTCATTATCAGCATGATCAAATACAGAAATATCAATTTGGTTTTCTCCATCTGCTAAATCATTTGTTGAGATTGTAAACTCATCATATGTTAATGTAGCAATTTTTTTATTACCATTGTTAATCTGATATTTCACTTCTTTAACTTCAGATAAGTTATCATCCACACTGAAATGAATATCTGTTGTATTATCTTTATACCAATCATTTTGATTAATATCGCTTGTTAATGTTGGATTTATATCATCAAATACAACCCCATCACTACTTACATAACTTACATTTCCGGCATTATCATATGTTTTTCCAAACACAACATATTTATCGTTTGGATCTAATGTTATGGAACCACCCGTTAACCAACGACCCTTACCAAGCTCTTCAATCTTAGATGCTGTTGTTTGTCCTTTTATGGAGCTAGGGATATCTGCTTCTTTTATCGCAAAGATCTCTTTATGTCCTACTCCACTTGAGCCATCCGTTGCTTCTACGATTGCATATTCTTGTTGTTTGAAATAATCATCATAAGTAAATCCGTTTTCAATATATTGATCTCCACTCCATTCAACTTCTTTTATTTTCATGCTTGAAGTAGGGGCTGTTTTATCGATATTAACAGTAATACTTACTACATTTGACTCTGTTCCTGTAGCATTGTAAATAACTTTAAAATCATATTGGTGACTTCCCTCACTATCCACTGGAATGTTCAAATACCCATTCACAACATTAACTGGTTGCCAACCACCGTTATCAACTTGTACTGCATAAGACAATCCCTTAAGATTTGCTTTATAGTTCGAAAATGCAACACGTACGTTTTGATTCGTCCAGTTACCACTGGTATAACTAGTTCCATCTTCCAGTTTTGCATTTACTACTGCCTTTATATCAGATTCGATGGCAGTAAATGCATCTATATTCACTGTGGCTTCAGCATAAGCACCAGCTCCACTCACAGCTCTGAATATATACTCGCCGTTCTCTTGTGCTAAATATTGACCTTCACGTTTTATGATGTCTGTAACATCTTCAAAATCCTGCCCATTCTTAGATAATAAAATCTTATCTAATCCAGAAGCCCCACTATTACTTGCCTCGACCTTAATAGGTACATCAACAATGGATGGAGTTAAAACATCTGCAGTAATGGTTGGTACACTCGTATCTACTTTTACATTCAAGATTTTCTCAGATGCATTCCCACTCTTATCTGTCGCATGAATTCGGATCTCATGATTTCCATCAGTTAATCCTAGTTGCTTAATCTTAAAGCTTTCAGATCCTGAAATCTTAGTTCCATTATCAACTTGGTACTCTACCTGATCCACACCAGGATGCGCATCATAAACATATACATCCATTACTGGATCTTTATCCCATTTTCCTTCTAATTCATAAGTCACTTCTATTTCAGGAGAAGCAGCATCAATTACAATACGGTCGCTTCTTCCATATGTAATATTTCCTGCTATATCACTTACTTTAAAGTATACGATGTAGTCGCTACCAACTTCTACTTCACATTGAGTACCAACGGTCCAATTATCCTTAACCATTTTTTCAATAGCTTTGGCTTCTGTTGGTAATGAATTTTGAGTTGCTTTGCCTTCTACGATATAGTATTCCACTTGTTTAACTCCACTTGCTGGATTTCCTTCATCTATCGCATTAGACTTCACTACTTGACGCTTTCCTCTAAATAAATCAAGGATTGCTCTAGCCAAGTTACGTTGAGCATCTTCAACCGTTATATTCATCTTTGGAACTGTTCTATCAATTCCAACGTTGAATTCTTTTTCATCCTGTAAACCGTTTTTAGCAATCACACGGAACTTAATCTTATGATTTCCTTCTACCAAAGAAAGTCTCACTGTTGCTTCATTGTCTAAGTTTTCATTTACTTCATCCCATGTAATTCCATCATTAACACTGTATTCAAAGACACTATTTCCTAGGTTCTTTTCAACATTTGAAAACATTGCTTGTATATCACTATTTGTAAAATCATTTTCTAGAAGATTGTTTCCAACTAAATCACTAACTTCTATTTTGATATTAGGTTTTTTCGTATCTATTTTTGTAAATTCAATACTAGATACCTTGGAAACAACACCTGCACCATTCGTAATACGGAAAGCATACACTCCGTTTGCTTTTGCTTCATATGGCGTTTCGACTCCAGCTTCAACTGTTTTCCATTCACCATCATTATAAGAAACTTCCAATTTTGAAACGCCACTTGGTCCTACTTTAGGATCAAGTGTAATCATCTGTTTTGACGCAATCGTAGTTGTATTTGCTTGTAATAAAATTCTTGGATTTTGTGTATCCTTCATTACATGGAAAGAAATAGGCGCAGCCTCATTATCAGCCTTATCCCATGCACTTACCATCAATTCATAATTTCCATCTGGTAAGTTCTTTATTTCGAATGCTCCATCTGTTTGAATATCCTTTACAACTTGTAAAGCACCACCATCAATTTGGTATGCTACATAACGATCTTTTAATCCCGCATTTTCATCATAAACAGTTCCTGTTACTTTTACATCACTTGAAATTGTCCATGCATCTGCTTGCTTATATTCCGCTTTTAAAATAGGCGCATCTTTATCAAAAACAATACCATCACTATTCAAATAAGATACATTTCCCGCCTTATCTTCAAGTCTTACATAAATGAATTTACGTTTTGTATTATATTCATCAATGTTTATATGAAATTGATCTTCCTCAATCCAAACATTGTCTTGTTCCTCTTCAAACGGATTATAACTTCCTGCCCCTTTTTCAGGTACATAAATTTGATTAAGCTCATCCTGTCCTAATTTCTCATTACTCATGTAATAGTGTTTTGTATTCACTTGGCTCATATCATCTTTCGCAAAAATCAAACCTGACGCATCACTATTAAGGAAGTAATTGAAATCTGCATTTGCATTAAATGCTGTCCAAGCATCTGAAGTAATCGTTAAAGTACCAGTTGGTAATACTGTATCTTGCTTAAATTTATGAATAATACCATTACTGATAGCTCCATTTGCAGGATCATTAGCATCATCAGGATTATGATAACGTACGAAGTATGACATACCTTCTTTGCTATAATCACCATCATCAAAGTTAATTTTAGAATGCCAATTATTTACAGCTGAATCAAGTACATCGCTCTTACTAATTGTATAGTTAGAAGGCGCAATGAAATCCACTGGTTTCTTTATAAACCAATCATTTTTTCCTTCTATTCCAACGATATTAGCAGGTGTACCGTCATAGAAATAACTCTTCACTTTATATGAAGACTCATTATCTACCAATTTTACTTGATAGTTATCTTTCGTTGCATCAGATAGTTTTAAATCAGAAAGAATATATTTATAAGTTGTATCTCTTGTATCTGCCACTTGATTATCAGCACCATCTCTTGAAAGATTTCCTATAAGATCGATTGGATAGTTTTCAAGAGGAATGTTATTGGTAATATATTGACGATTATCTTCGTCTTTTGTTAAGTCCGCATCTTTATTTTCCGCAGTTGCTGAATTATTTAAAGTACGCGTGAAAATACGATATGTCGGATTCGTCATATCTTGTTCAATACCAAAGATATCTTTGGCACCATAATATTTCCATTGATTTGCATCAGGTAAAATGTACAATGGTCTCTTTAAAACATCATACCCACCATGTTCACTTCCTACCAAAGTTTTTGTACCTTTGAAGTTGTTAACACCCTTTATGGTTGTCGTTGTTGCTCCTGCTTCTTTATGATTAGAAAATGATATCTCATAATCATCTGGATTCGGTACATCCGCATCCGGATCAGTACTTGTTGTCCCATCTTCTGTTAATAAATAATCATAGTACTTTAACTTAGGTCTAGATTCTATTTCCTTCCCATTAAAGTACACATCTTTCGCACGTTCAATTCCTAAATCAATAGCACCAATG
The DNA here is from genome assembly GCF_053848885.1 of Amedibacillus sp. YH-ame10. Lineage (NCBI taxonomy): Bacteria > Bacillati > Bacillota > Erysipelotrichia > Erysipelotrichales > Erysipelotrichaceae > Amedibacillus > Amedibacillus sp. YH-ame10. The sequence continues at coordinate 112,991 of NZ_JBSPFA010000002.1, read as the reverse complement.
TCTGCTTGTACTATTTCATATTTTTGTGTTCTTGAATTCTCTATATTTCCTGTACCTACAATTGTAATTTGCTTTTCACCAACATTGGTAAAATCAATACCAGTAAATGTATTATCTTTCTTTTTTGATGCCCAAGACAATTCATAATCAGTTGCTGGTAATGTATATTCCGTTCCCATATCAGTATCAGTAATTTTCACTACTGGTTTCACCTGCAAAGAATTCCCTGTATAGGCAGGATTTTCTGCAGATGTTTTTATAGCCGAATCATTGATATCCCTTGCCTTGATTGTAAAACTAATTGGATTTTTAGAATTTGTATAATTTCCAATTCCTTTAATTTTAACTGTCCCACCATCTGCTACATTAGTGTTTTCACCATATTCTAGTTCAAAATCAACCCCTTCTTTAAGAGTCGTATGTGCACTGTCCTTATTTGTATTAAATGTAATAGGACCTGATTTATATGCACCAGTTGCATAGGTTGGTTTTATTTGTCCACCAGCATATATATATGGACCAATATTGGGAATCGCTATAGCTGCATCGTCTATATTTTTAGGATTTATTTGAATATCCGTATCAAATGTAGCTGTCATAACTTCAGGGAAATTATATACTCCATTTGCATTCTTTTGATTTTGTCTTATTGTTGCTCTTAATTTCATCTTTCCTACTTTTGTAGGAATAATTTCAGGAGTAGCTAAAGTAGCATTTGCGATTTCTGCCTTATAATCATCATCCACAACAGTGTCCCAGCTGATTACACCTTTATTTGAAGTATGCTTATTTAAAGACACTAAAAAACTCTCTCCATATGTATATGTATCTTGTACATTTGCTTTATTAATTGAAATAGGTTCTTCATTTGGTTTGATAGTAAACTTAATATCGTAGCTTCCTCCGTCTACTAATAAATGGTTGTTATCCGTTATACTACCATTACTTTTGATAGTAATAGTCGCTGTTTTTTCTCCAGCATCAATATTATTCTTATACTCAAGTTTATAATCTTTATTTAACACACTATTTATTTTATTGCCATCTTTATCTTTGAGAATAACATCAGGACTTTTAGCATTTCCATCATAAACAATATTGCTATCATCGACTTCTATAGTGCACTCACTTAACAGAATAATTTTATTTGTTAATCTTGCGTTAGATGCAGCATTCGTAGATGAATTTGCACTACTATTGATCCTTGTTGCACTATTGGTATCATAGTACAAATTTCCTAATTTATCTTGTGAAATAACAGAAGGAGAAATTCCTCCCGTTCCACCTGAACCAGCACCGGCATGGAGATAGTCCGGTATAAGATATTCACCTACTCCACCAACTCCACCAGAGTGTGCATTTCCGTTTGAACCATCTTTACGTGTGTGTTGTTGGTCAGATCCATTTCCTCCAAATCCAGGTGTTTGACCACCGCCGCCGCCACCGCCGCCAGCACTTTCACGGAATGCCCATGAAGACGCATCATATCTCCAGTATATTGAACCACTACCGCCGCCGCCGCCAGATCCACCACCGACGCCTCCGCCGCCAACACCTGCAGAGCCATAAGCGCTACCGCCATTACCACCTGCACCACCACCATTAGCAAGTCTACGATCGTCACTACTATTAACATATGCACCACCTGAAGCTCTTCCTAAGCTTCCTGGATAATGTTCTCCTGCGTTTATGTTAACATTTACTTTTCCAAAAATATATACATTTCCACAATCTGCGTTGCTATCCTGTTGTCCATCTTTTCCATTTGCGCCATTAAACCCAGGAAGATGATCCTCAAATTTAGTACATATTGCTCCACCGACGTCTGATCCTCTTGCTCCACCATTTCCACCATTTCCACCAATACCTGCTCCTGGTGCACTACCACCAGCACCACCATAGCCGCCACTTCCCCCCATTGGATAGCCGTTACTTGCCTGATGATACCCATTTCCTCCATATCGTCCAATTTCTGGAGCAATACCCGGTCCACCTTGTACATAAAATGATCCATTAGCTGCAGATCCTTCACGAACTATTAATGTAGCATTCCTAGGCAATAAAATACCTGCCATTCTAGTTGCAGTCGTCTTTACATCCATTGTAAATCCATTTAAAATAATCGTCACAGTTATTCCATCCGCAATCTTAATCGCATTTCCAGAGCTCACTGAAAAAGTCGCATTTGCTTTCATGACGATTGTCGTATTCTTTGAAATGGTCCAAGTGTTGCTGCTACCAGATGAAACCTCTACCACTTCATCACCTTTTGCGATTATTAATTCTGGAGTAGTAGCACTTTCTACTTGAACAACATTTGTCCCAAACATAGATACAATCAAAGCCATTGATAATACGATGTTTACAATTTTTCTCCCAGTCTTTTTCATTAGTTTCTTCCTCCTTCATACGCATCAAAAAATTCTACAAACAATTGCCTATACAGCAATCTATACTTTATAACTTTCCTCATACCAGCACCTCTTCCTAAAACAAAACTACATATTGCATTTATATCTATCGATCTATAGATAACAGACGAATATCATGGTAAATCTCTACTAGTCAATATCTTGTACTAATAGAAATTTTCTGATTATTATTACCTTAATTGAGTATAAAAAACACACCTTCTCCCAGTGTGTTGTTCTATCTCTAGATGGTACACAACTGGCTAACTTTAACAAATAAAGCCCCTATAGCTTTGCGTCACTACTTCACAGTAGTTTTGCCGAATCTTAATATTATTCTAGTTAACATCATACACGTTAACGTTCACTTTAATTTTACATGCATATGTGAATTAAGAACATCCCATAAACATGTTATTTTTTCTATTTTTTTTTCATATATCTACATTTTTAAAGATGTTTAACACCTACATTTCTTTGTAAATTATTTTAGATTTAGATAATTGTGCTTGTTTATGATTATCGTACACATAAGAAATTTTGTCTGTGAAATCCTAGCATATTACAAAAAAGCTCGTATGATGCATTGCATCTATACGAACTTTTTGTTGGGCTTAAACGAATTAGTTATTATCCAAGATTCATCTTCACTTCTATATCATAACGATTTTAAGCATGTGAATCTTTTTTCTTTTTACGAATAAGAAGAACTACAAAGAATCCACTCGTTAGAACAAGCATTCCCCATTTCGATGTTCTATCATAATCACCAGTATTCGTTCCAAAATCGCTTGCGTCCTTGTTAGTATCTTTATTCGGTTTTTCTACTGGATCAATAGGTTTCTCAATACTTGATGTTTTATGAACCGATATCGAATCCATCAATCTTGCTTCATTTCCGGCATAGTCTATTACTTTATAAACAATATTATAGGATTTGTCTTCTGTAAGTGTTATGGTATTATCCGTTTCACTCCACTTAAGATTTGACTTCAACCAAGAAGTACCTCCATCTAAACTGTAATTCCAGAATTCAATACCACTTGCTGGTTGCCCTTTGTTGTCAAGATCTACACCCCATACTTTTAAATCCACTTCTTTTACATCTTTGTAAACAGATTTTAAATGTCCTCCATCTGCTTGTGTAATATTTAATTGTTGTGGAGCTCGTGTATCCACTTTTACAATTGCTGCATTCTTTAAAACGCTTTCATTTCCAACAGCATCCTTTACTTTGAAAATTACTGTATGGATACCATCATCTTTAATGGAAATTACCTGTGGAACACCTGCTTCTGTTTTACCATCCCAAGAAAGTTCTTCACTCCAATTGGTTCCTCCATCCAAACTATACATCCATGTGGATAATCCAGAAGAAATCACACCATCTTTTGGATCAATAGCAGAAACCTTTAAAATTCTTGGATTCGTATTTTTATATGCACTTGAAATAACTTCTCCATTAGCTTCCGTAATTGCTAGATCAATCGGTGCAGTTATATCTTTCATATGTAATGATTTCTCATCACTTGGTGTTCCTTCATTTCCTGCCTCATCAATGATACGTACGACAAATTCATCGCTATCTATGTTTGAGTTTAACGTATACTTCCAAGAATTGGCACCATCTTGAATTTTGATTTGTTCAGACCAAGTTTTTCCACCATCTACGCTATATTGCCAGTTTGATAATGGTGAGGTTGTATTATCTTCTCCTCTCATGTCTGGAGTTATTTCTACTACAACGACTTCTGAGGCATTTCCTGATGTAGGAATTTCTATTCCTTTTGTCGTGTAGAGATTGATTGAAGGTTTAGCTGGTCCTATGCTGTCACGTTTTATGGAGAGTGTGGCAACATCTACATTTCCTAAGGTATCTTCCGCTCTGACTTCAAATGTAAATATTCCATTTGTTTGAAAAATGTATTCATTTACAAATTTAGTTAGATCACTGCCAAGAGATGAGCCTTCATAAACATGTTTACTACCGTTTTCATCAGTGAAGGTAACTTTCTCAATTTCATTTTTAAGCTTGCCACTAGTTGTTTTTGCGGAAATTTCTAACGAAGTCATTTCTTTTCGATACCAACCATTGACTTTGTCTTCATTTTTGACCTTAATGTCAGCCTCGATTATTCCAAGTTCATCCTCATTTGGAATATCTTTAATAATTGGAGTTGCACTTATATCCGCAACATTTCCAGCGCGATCTACAATACTTAAGATTTTTATTTCTGTTCCACTAGGATATTGTGTTATATCAAATGGAATTTCTACATATCCAATTGGATCTTCATTTTTCCTTTGTACTGTTAAGTTTCCGCTATCTCCAATGGAATAGACGATAGCTTGACCACCACTCAATGCATCCTGTATTTTCACTTTAGCCTTCCAATCATTCTCTTTTACCTTGACAACTTGGATGGTTGCATCTGTAGGGTTAGTTGCATCATATCGAGCAATTGCACTTACCCTAGGCCCACTTTGACTTAAATCTTTCTTACGCACATAAACAATAATTGTACTTTCTCCTTCTTCACTTAATTTGAAAGTTTGTTTAGGTGCTGTTATCCCATCTGTAGGAATTTGCATTGTACCATTTTTCACTTCTACACCTAGTGAATTTTTAACACTATATCCATATTCGTAGTCGTTAGCCATGCCAGTATCCGTACAAACAGGCGCGCTCAAGATAACAGTTTGCTCGGTATTCACCCATGCTCCATTCACGGAAATACCCTTAGCTTGTATATCTATACTAGCGATACCAGGTACATTTTTATTGATATCTACCAATTTAGGAGTAGAAACATTGGTGTTTCCAGCTACTGTTGTAATTTTGAACTGATAATATACCTTTTCTTCTTTTGTAGCAATTACTTCATACACGCCACTTGCATTTCTATCAACTGCTTGCCATGAAGTAAATGGTCCAGTTTGACTACTTGAGGTAGCTACTTCCATTTTTGCGATTCCAGAAATTGCAATTTCATGTAGGCTTACCTGTAGAGTTACATCCTCTGCGCTAGGTTTACCTTCATAAGACAATGTTCCTCCACTTCCATCTGGTAACGTTGCAGTTACATCTAGATTTGGAGCACTCGTCTCAACAAAATATGTTTCATTACGTGTTTGCTCATTCCCAGAGTGATCTCTTACAGTTACACTAATGCTAGATAACCCAGTAGGTGTTTGTACTAAATTTAATGAAGTTGTTCCATCTGAAGCAGTATTTATCTTTACTTCATTTGTACTCACATAATCATTTTTCTCAAACACGACAACACCATCTTGCATTATCTGAATAGATGCAATACCACTCTTTTCATCTTTCACTAAGACACTGTATGCTTTCTCTGTTGTAATCCATTCACTAGATGAAACAGGGTCTATAAATATGGTAGGTTTTTCTACTTCAATTTGCATAGGATTGGAAACAATCACATCACTTTTCCAGCCTGCTTCATCCACAGCAAATACACTCAATGTTCCATCAAAATCAGGACTTAAAGAAATACATCCAATACCATCTTTATCTGCTTGTACAGCTTTTTCAGATGATGCTATACCATTTTCTGTTGTAAAGTATTTGAAGTGATCTACTCCTGAACCTATATCGGTTGCTTGAACTTCTACTGTTATCTCTTCATTGTAGTATTCTTTGCCAGTAATTCTATTCCATAATGATGTAAGTCCTGAATACGTTGTTCTTGAGGCTTGTAGTCCTTGCATTACTGGTTTTTTCGTATCTACTTTCACTTTCGTTCGCGCAGTTAATGAAGAAATATTGCCTGCATTATCTTTCGCTCTACCAACAACTTCAAATTCTCCATCGGACAAGATTACATTCTCTCCTTGTACAAAGGAATCTGTATTTGTCTTTCCTATTTCTTGTAAGTTATAGTATGAAGTTACCTGTGTTCTATTCACATCATCAACATCTTTATAAGACTTTGTATCACCGCTATCTTTAATAGTTTCAACATGAATATCAGGTGCGCTTATATACCAATCATTTTTACCTAAAGTTCCATTTTCCATCTTCATCAATGGCGCTTTAGGAGCAGTTCTATCCACATATGCGATTTCATCAATCACAGCAGATTTCTTTCCAGTTCCTGATATTCCCATAAAGTAATAACGCACACCTTTTGCTGCTGTAGATTCATTGACTAAAACTTCATTTCCAGAAACTTTTATTGGATTTTCAAGTTTTCCATCTGCATCTACCTTTTGACTATAATAGTATTCAACTCCAGAAAGTGGTGAAGCATTTGCACTCAAGGTAAATTTCACTCCACCCTTCCAAATTGTTTCATCAGCAATTTCACTAGCATGTACTTCAATGGCAAGATTAAAATTTTCCTTGTCTAACCACGCTTTATATGTTGCTGGATCACTATATAATCCATTCTTAGAAAGACTTCTAACTTTGATGTTATATTGTCCATTTGTATCTATTTTATAAGTAGCATTATCTAATAAATCAGTTTTCGCATCATCTCTCTTATTTGTTAACGGTAACCATTCACTACCATTTACACTATACTCATAGCGTTCAAATCCAGAAATAGACTCATCTCCACCACTAATATCTAAGAAGAAATCATCAACATACCACTTACTCTGTATTTTTCCATTTCTTTCATGTATTTCAACACTTGGTTTTTGATTATCCACTACATATGAGTATTCAGCTTCAGAAGAAGTCCCAGCATGATTGCTAGCTTTCACATACACGGTTCCCTCAAAGTTTCCTAAATCTAGAGGCCCAGTATATAGCTTCCATGCTTCGCTTACCTTTGTACGGTATTCAATCTTTTCGATTCCAATTTCATCCTCTGCTTTTAAAGTGACTTCAATTGGTTCATTATAGACTTCAAGAGTTTTACCATCTTTTTCAACCGTAAGAGTATTTCCATCACTTGCTTGCATTGGTACCTTGTCTTTTTCTATTGTGATGGTTGGTATACTATTACTAATTTTAATCGTTTTGCTAATGGTCCTAGAAGCATTACCTGCGGCATCTTTGGTATATGCATCTATGACCCAAGTGCCATTTTTAAATTTATCTTGACCAATTTCCACTTCTGTACTGGTAACTTTTATGAAAGTTCCTACTTCCCCTAATTTTCTCATATTGTAATACAGGGTTCTTGGACTTTCATCTGCTTTGGCTACTGTATCATCTTTAATGGTTACACTTGCTTTCGTATACCATTTTGTAAAATCTGTAATAGATTTATCTTCTTGATCTTCAAACGATAATGTAGGATCATCAGGCTTCGTAATATCATATCCTACGATATACGTTGTGGTTTCATCCGATTCTACCCCAGACTTATTCTTCGCTTTGAATTGATATTTATAAATACCTTCACTTTCAACTACAAAATTTTTGAAGTTTACAGATGCTCCATCTTCCTTGTATTCTACATAATCACCATCAGTATCTTTATAAAATAATTGCTTACCATTCGTAGAAATCGCAAAACTTACAGATTCATTGGTCCAATTTACAGTTCCATCTGTAGATACTACTCCTACAGGATTCACTGTTATACTAGGTTTAGAAGCTTCTACATTAATACTAGTAGTGGCTTCATCACTAATGTGACCAGCATTACTAGTGGAACGGAATCGAATGTCATAACTTCCATCTGCCGAAATGTTTAACTTGTTGGTATACGTTTTCCATCCATCACTTGCAATACCATTTTTATAGATAATATACTCTATTTTGTTATTTCCACTCTTTGGAGCAGTACTATCAAATTCTGCACTTACAAGGACTGTCTTATCCGTCCATGCTCCTTGCGTATAGGTAGATCCATCTATTGTAGTTTCTACAATTGGAGCATTTGGTTTTTTCGTATCTACCACAAATTTCTGTTGTGTTATTTTTGTGATATTGTTTGCTCTATCTTCTACCTCATAATTCAAGGTATAAAGTCCGTCCTCAAGGATAATAGGATCTGTATATCCCTTTTTCGTTAGAGCTGCATCCAAACTGTACTCTTCACGTATTAACCCACTCGCAATATCTTGATTAGTAACACCATTCATATATCCCTTAATTAGTGGATCACTCGCACCAAAAGAAATTGTTGGAACTTTTCCATATACGTCAGCATACCCAGAAGGCAATGTCGAAGAATTCATAGAATCTGCAACAACTTTACTTACATTAAATGTAGGATCACTGCTCTGTAATGTTGGTTTATTTTTATCGATTTGAACCATTACTGTCACAGTCTCTGATGATGTTTTTGCATCATCACTACGATTTGCTATTTTTGAACGGAATTTAAACTTCTGAACGGTATCCTTACTCATTGTTAATCCAAGCTTTTTATCCGCTGTTCCCGCAATACTTCCAGCTGTGAAGTACCCATTATTATCAGAAGATGGATTCAAAGTCTTCCACGTTGTTCCATCATCCGTTGTATACTCATAGTTAACAAAATCTCCACCTAATGTTGTAGCTCCATCTTTGTTTAAGAAAGTTAAATCAACAGTAACATTTTGATTTGTCCAAGCTCCATTATAATCGCTCGTTCCGACTTTCGCATCTGCTTTTACACGCGGTAATGTAGAATTGATTTTAAATCCTTCACTTGAAACTGTTCTAACGTTACCTGCATTATCTGTAATTTTACTCGTTACGTATCCTTCATAATTAGGAGTAACTCCAAAGGTCGTTGAAGAGTTATTCAATGTTACATTTTTATCTTGCGTTCCATCTCCATTAGAGATTGTGCCAGTTAAACCTTTGGTGTTGTATAGCACATAGTTTAAACTTCCTACACCACTTGTGACATCTTCAGATGTAATTTTGATGTCAGTTGTCTCCAAGAAAAACTGATTGAATGTAATATTTGATAAGAATTGAGTAAATGGATTTTTATCCACTTCAATACTCACTGGATCAGGAGCAGTTGTATCTACTTTGATTGTATACATCTGTTTTTTAGATGCATTGTGTACTTTCATAGTTGCAACATCTACTGCCTCATCTTCACTCCATACTTCCAACTGATAAATACCATCCGCATTAATTACAGGTTGACTTGTAGATAAATAATTCATACCTGCAAAACTATCCTGATCTGTACTAGCATTATTGATAATACCAGGTGATTTATGAACCCCTACAAATCCTCCCATCGTATTACGAGAAGAAGTACCTATATTACTATTTACAGTACTACTATTTTGAATGCTTCCAGCATTCATACCTACTGCACCACCCAAAGAAGCAAGAGAATCTACATCAGTTATTGATAATGCTCCACTATTTTGGCAAGTATCGATACTTCCTGAATTATTTCCTACAATACCACCAATAGAAACAGAGCCAACAGCTGAACTAGAAAGTGTAATACTTCCACTATTCAAGCAGTTGTATAGTATCCCCGTGCTATCTAATTTACCAGCAATACCCCCAGCATGTCCAATTACATTAACCAAACCTGAACCAACTAATTGAATGCTGCCTATATTTTTTGAATTTAATACCGTACCACCAGTGATTGTCCCAACAATACCTCCTGTAGTATTTGTTGATATTATTGACATGTTAGATTGGCAAGTAGTAATTATAGAAGTACTACCATCCATGCTACCAACAACCCCACCACTAGAGGCAGCAGATGTCGATTGTGTTGATAAAGTTCCAGAACTTACACAATCACTTAGGGTTGCGTTTGCTTTCATTTGTCCAACAATACCACCAGCATCATCATCTATAGAAAGAATACTTCCACTAAAAGTACAATTCTTTATTGTACCGGCATCTAAAAGTCCAGAAATCCCTCCTATATATTGGCGAGAAGTCGAGGAATTAAAATCGGAAGATACTTTGCAATTTGCAATGACACCCTTATTTATATTAGCAATCCCTCCATCAGAATATAATTTAGTGGAAGAACTATTATTAAGACTAGAAAACTGAATACTTCCACTTGCTTCATTAATGTTTACAAGAGCAAGAGCTGTTTCCATACTCTTACAGTTAATGATTTGTCCCTCATTGCTACCAGATACAAGAGAACCTCCTGTGATTGTTAGATTCATAATCTTTGCATTCTTGCCAGTATTCTTAAATGCAGTACCAGTAATCGTACGAGTTCCTCCATCAAAGGAACCAGTAAAGTTTTCAATTGGTGTATCTACTGTTATATTTTGTTGTAAAATATAACGTCCACTCGCAGGATACATATCAGAAGTACCAATCATTTCAAACTGTTCTTTCGTTACAATAATCGCATCGACTGGTTGTGGTGTTCCATCCGAAGATGGAAACTGAGAAATTGGCTTTTGAGAAAGTGTTGTTATCGTATTTACTAACAACTGTTTCTCAGGCGTTGTAGCTATACTTTTAGAATAATTATATCGACCCGCATATTGTGTGGGATACGCAGCACTGCCTATCTTTATTGTGCTATGCCCAATTTGAGAAAATCCTATGTTATTATTTGTAGTCAAATAATAATTCTTAACACTGTTTACTCCAATGGCTCTATCCGTAGTAATGCCCGTTCCATCCGTCATCGCAATCCAAATATCGCCATACGCACGAATACCACCTAACGTGTGCGTATCTTCACGCGCAAACTTAGTTCCTAAGGAGCCTATCTTAAATGGAAAGCTTGTTATATTACCTTCTTTTACAACCTGTAAGCCTGTTCCATTACGACCATAGGAAGTAGCATCTCCCCCCTCACTTGGTTCTAAACGTAAATATGATTGAAGTAGTGTATAAAGACCTGGTTGAGCATGAGAAGTGTCATGCCCCACTAAGAACCCATTTCCAGCTTGTAAATATTGCTCTACCAAATTCAATGCGTTCTTATCATTTGTAATTACATTATAATTCTCTCCTAAATCACCTCCAGATTTTCCACCAGCATCCACAGCACCATAATAAATCAAATCTGGTGCTGTAGTTCCATCTTTACTATATTTCATATAGGCAGTAGGAGAGTTATTAAAGGAATTGGCATTTACTCCCTTAATATGAATGGTAATTTTATTCACACCACTTCCATACGTTAAATCAATTACTTCATTTTCCTTATAAAGCTTTGTAGCGGTTGCTTCATCAGGAACAGGCATACTATTAGCTTCATTAGAAATCTCATACATCCAAGATCTAAAATGATTTCCATCATCTTGATATTTACTTGATGTAGGATAAATATTTAATACGTAAAATTCTTTCTTTTGAATTTTATCACCTGTTTCAATCACAGATGGTTCTTTATATGACTCAGGTGCTTTCGGAGTAGGAACTTGTAAAGTTGACACACTTCCAGCAGACTCCTCTAATGTATCCTTACCATTATTATTATCTTCTTGAATACCCTTTTCAGGTGAAGTTCCTTGTTTTTGAAATCTACTATTTAAGATAGACTGTCCTAATATAGACGGTTGTGCTAACGCACCATTCCCCTGTGTATAGAAACGATAATACGTTGTTTCATTAGAAGATGGTTCAGCACCTTTCGTTGGATTTTCTATCATTATAGTAGGCCATTTTTTGTTATACCATCCATTCAATCCATCCGGAGTTTCTAATCCAGCTTGATTCTTAACACGAACACTTGGAACTTCTGGTTTTTTGGTATCCACTTTTACTAATTTCGTGATTACATCACTTTCCAAACCAGATTCGCTTACCGCTTTAAAGAAGATTGTGTCGTTTATATCCTTTGTATATTTAAAGCTTTGTTCCTTATCCGTCGGAGTATCATTAATTTTAATCCAATCACTTGAAGCTACACCAACTTTATAATACCAAGTTACTTTGGATAGCGTATGAGCTTCTCCAGTTGTTGTATCATCTTCTGCTTGGACATTGTTTTTTAATTTAAAACTAGCATATTCATTCACCCATAAAGCTGTGTTTGCTAAATACTCTACTTGAGCATCTGGTTTTACCGCATCAATTTTATATGGAATATCACTTGATGTCCCTACATTACCAACACCATCTGTTCCAAGTATAGTAAGCTTACTTCCATCTTTTCTATTCTTACTAGCTGCTGTATCTGTAAATGTAAAGCTTATCTTCCCACTATAAACTTTAGAAATATCATCTCCAGTTCCTGGTTCGTACTTCCAATTAATAATACCACGTTCTTTAAACCAATCGGCATCTCTTGTGAAGTCATTACTTCCTATACGGACTGATTGCAAAATTCCTTGCGCGGCATATTTGATTTCAAAACCATCTAGTCCTGAATTTCCATCTTGTAGTTCCACTTTAAAATTTTGATTCTCTTGCCATTTCGTTGTATCTTCTACAGGTGTTACTTTTACAGTTGGATTTTTCGCATCAACCATGATATTACTTGTTCTATATTCTGTTGTAACTCCAGATTCATCTGTAATACGCACAAATATACTACCTTTAAAGTTCGAAATCTCTGGTTTCTTTGTATCATCGTAGGTTAGCCATGTACCATCTTCTGGTGCAGTTGCTCCCTTTACCAAAGACAAGTCTTCACATAACATATACTCAACTTTTTCCAACTTAGCAGGTCCTGGAAAAACATCAATCGTCAGCTCTCCTGCATCTTTCTTTCTAGGTGAAATAGTAGATGGAGCTGTGAAATCTCCTAACTTATCTGAACCATGATAAATATCTTTTAAAGACAAACCACCTAAGTTCACTTTATAAGTATATGTCTTTGTTTTAGTAACATTACCCGCTTCATCTTTGGTGTAAGTTTTAATCGTATATATTCCATCTTGTCCCATTTCTTCAATGAGATTGATTCTCTTCAAACCCTTTGCACCTTTATAACCAATTTCAAAAGACGTTGATAAATCCCTTGTGCCATTGGTTCCATCTTGCTTTTCTCCAATGTTCCCCTTCGTTATATCTCCTTGATAATATACATCTACAAATCCATTTATCTTACTAACATCGCTATTTTCTAAGGAAACATCCACACTAAATTTCTGATCAGTTAGTTCTTTTTTCGTATACCATCCCTTACTGTTTGCTGAAATCGCATCAGGAGTTACTAAGACATCATCAGGTGTAGTTACATCTACTTTAACCACTTTTCTAACTGTATGATGAACACCCGTTCTTGAGGTCACCTTAAAGTCATAAAATAACGCTGTTTCTTTATGTAAATCCACATCCACCGTTGCATCCGCTTTTAATGGTGTTTCCTGTAATTTTATATACTCTTTAGTATTTAATTCTGCTTCCGTTTCTGCATAACGATAAGAGTACTCAATAGTACCTCGTTGTTGTTTTGCACTTTCTTCAGTTAATGATAATTTCGCAATTGCCTCTTGGTCAGACCATACATCAAAGTCATAATCAAGATCTGTATTCCCTTTTGATTTTCCTGTAGGATTTGTCCATTCCACAATCAGATTAGGTACGACATTATCTACTTCTAATTCATCACTCGTATAGGATACGCTATTCCCCGCTTTATCACTTACTGTAATCTTTACTTTATATATTCCCGTATCAAAGCAATTTACATTGATACCACTTATACTAGAAGGTCCTGTTCCATTTGCATTTTCAGATGGAACATACCCATTGTTATAAGTAGTCCCGTTTACTTCAATTGGGACTTGCGTATCATTATCAAGACGAACTGCCTCTACCTTGGCAATCCCCGAAATAAATGCTCCTGTATCCGAGACATCCACTGGTAAGATAATCTTAGAATATGGTGAACCCTTATTATATGTGTCGTTTTGTTCAACACCATCCTTCATTGTTTTCACAATTGGTGCTTTCACATGTAATGTAGGATTTATATTTTCAATCATAGTCTTGTAAGTGACTGTTTGTACTTTATCATTTGCCCTAAAATACAGCGTTCGATCTGTTATACCCTCGTGCACAACATTTAGAATTTTGGGATTCTTTAAGTCATTGTATGTATAATTCTTCCAATCTGTAGTAGTAGGCGTTGATGGAGTGAATGCGGTACCTAAATTCTCAGTAACACCCGCTATTGTATTTGCGTTGATTTCAAAATCCACTTTTTCTTTAGCGAACAAACTGTACTTCCCATTTTCAGAAGGACTTAAAAGAGTCCTTGTTGTATCTTCATCCTTTAATGCTCGAACTTCAAAGCTAGCTTTATATGCTAATGGTATTTCAATTTCAGCTGGCATATTTGCATAATCCGTGTGCGTTTCTCCATTATACTGTTCACTAAACACCTTATACTTATACCCTTTTTCATCCAAGTCTGCAGGCACCGTCAATTTCGCTGTACCTTTTTGATAACCAGAGTCTACACTCGCAATACGTCCATAATATAAAATCTCATCACCAGCATCATTTGTCATGATTACACTGATGGAATTACCTGGACCATTTTTCTCATAGCTAATCAATGCTTCAGTATCACTTGGTCTTTGTACATCCGTTACCTTAATAGATTGCGTATCATCCTTTAAAGTGAACTTCCAATCACTGCTATCTTTAGCATTAATAGGTGCCAAATAAGAACTAACTCCATTCCCTTGTTTCCCACCATTGGCTGCCGATACAAAAAGTACTGATTTAGTATCAATGACAGAGGCAACACGAATATACATAGCATTAGTTCCAGCACTAGGATATACAATTGCATGATCAGCACCACCATATGCATAAACTGCTGGTACAGATATATATTTATTAAGATCTTTACTCATTGAACCAGCTAACCAATACCGTCTTTCATAATATGCTCCACCCAACAATGGGTTAAATTTGGACAAATTCTTTGGTTTAGTTCCATTAGAATAACTGGTTCTACTGAAACCATATTCTTGGTTGTAAATCAAACTTACAGGTGGTGAAAACCATTTTTTATTTGTGAATTTACCATCCCAAACCTCACTTATTGGAGATGTTGGCGTATACCAGTAATCTTCATATTCAATCCTATATGCCTGATTATTTGAATTATTGCTAGTAAGTGTTTGACTTTGTTCTTTGGGTGTTAGCTGTGTTTTAAATCTAGAATCCACTTGCTTTACTAAGTACGAATTATCATAAGGCCTAGTACTATAATCATAATCATCTAAAGTATACTGAACTCTTGAATTCTCCAAAACATAAGAAAAAATCAACATACCAGGATTACTTCCTCCGGTGTATCGTGTATCATTTTTATTAAGAATTTGCCATTTCAATGCACCATTCATATAATCTCCACCAGAGCCCCAGTACAGATTATCTCCACGCCATTCCAATTTATTATCAGGCAGTGGATTCTTAATATAACTTAGTCCCTCTTTTGCGAACATCATTGTCTTTTCAGGTGATGCCGCTTTTATTTTTGATATAGATTGTGTATTGAGTGAAAGAGATGTAAAAGCGATAATCATCGCTAATGTTACCTTTCCTATTTTATCAATTGTTCTTTTCCAGCTGATTTTTTTCATATACTTATTCCCTCCAATGTGTAAATTCAAAACTATTGAAATTTGATGATTCTTTTCTTCCTCTATTGTTTTTATCCCTATGAGTAAAAAGGATAATTGCACGTTATGCATTATCAAGTTACATATTTATCTTGTTTTGTTTTAGTAATGTAGCTATACATATGAAACCCTCCCCAATAATAACCTAAATATATGCTATCCAATAAAAGTAATTGGAATTATAAAGAATGTAATAGTTTAGATATATATTGTAATTATCTCACATTTTTGTCATAAGTTCATCACATGAATATGTGATTTCCAGTGTATTATGCTACTAAATACAAAAAAAGCTCGTATGATGCATTGCATCTATACGAACTTTTTAAGTTTATTATGAAGCTTCTTTTTTACTTCTTTTACGTACATATAGAATGATTCCAGTTGCAATAACAATACCCGCACCTGTAATTAACCAGATACTCATATTGCCTTGTTCCTTATTCATTTTATAGGCAATGGCATAGGTAGAGAATTTTTCAGTTTTAACAGTGACTGTTTTCTTGTCATTGTCTTCATCCTTTAAAACTACACTATCGCCATTATGTACACGAATTGCATAGAATGTAGCATCTAATGATTGTAACTTAGTTTCTACTGGTAAAATCAATTCCACACCATCATCAAGTTGTTTAATACGTACCCAATGATCGTTGTTCTCTTTGACTGTGATACTTACGTCATAGTAGTTACCAATTTCCAATTGTTCTTCTTTGGCTTTCTTCTGAATGATATCTTTATCACTAGCAGTTTTAGATTCTATGTTCTTCACGTTTACACGTATTTCAATATTGCTTCCTGTAGAAATGTTTTGTTTTTGTACTTCTGTAAGCACTGTATTGATAAATGCTTCCATATCTTTTACTTCTACATCGCTGCTAATATTAACTACAACACTTCCTTTACCAATTGAAATTGTTGTCTTTCCGTTTCCTTTATTTACAACACTGTCTTTTGGTAAATGGATAATTCCATCTTCTACTTTAGCCTCTACTTTTTTATCTGGTTCTCTTTCTACTCCAGGTTTTGTAACGATTTCTTCTTCCTCTACTACTTCTTTATTTGGATCTTTGTTTTCTGTAGTAGGTTTTTCCACTGGTTTTACTAGTGGGTTATCTGGTGTAGGAGTGATTGGAGGAACCGGTTTTGGTGTAGGGACAATTGGGTCAGGAGTTGGTGTTGGTGTTGGTGTTGGAGTCGGCGTTGGAGTTGGGTCTGGTTTCGGTGTTGGTTTTGGATTTGGTGTAGGTTCAGGATCAGGGGTTGGTGTAACTACTTTCTTCCAAACGGCTTTCAATGTAATGCTTTCAACATTATCATTTTTCGCAATCGCTTTGTATGAAATCGTAGACGTGATGGTGTTTCCATCTTTATCCACCCATCCCTTAAACTCATAACCTTCCTTCGTAGGCAATGCATTTGGTAATAATCCAGCATCGTTCCATTTCACTTTTGTTTTAGAAGGAAGACTGCTACCACCATCACTATTATAGTGTACGCTATATTCCTTTTCAATCCAACGTGCATAGTACGTTGCTTCACCATCCACTTTACTAGTGCTAGTAACTTGGCTACCTGCGATTTGATGATCAAACCAACCAACAAACGCATATCCTTCTCTTGTTGCTGTTGGTAAGGTACCTAAAGCAACATCAAATACGAGTTCTTTCTCTAACGCATCACTTGATATACCACCATTTGTATCAAAACGGATTGTATATGTGTTTGCTTCCCATTTTGCATATAAGGTTGTATCTTCACTGATTGTATCGTTAAAGTTCCATTCAATCGTTCCATTCTTTTCTTTGAACCAACCTTTAAAGGTATAGCCTTTTCGTGTTGGTTGTGCTGGTCGAGGAATGCTTTCATTCTTTAATCCATAATATGTGTTGATAGAATTTCCACCTTGTGTATCAAAGACTGCTTTCACTTCTGCTTGTTTCCAATTTGCTTCATATACTTTATTTCCAGTGCTTCCTTTTAGAATAACAACATCTTTGATAGGAGTTGTTTGTCCTGTATAAGTCCATCCAAGGAATGCATTGTCTTTCTTATATGGTGCTAGAAGTTCAATATCTTTACTCTCGATGTTATATTCTTCTACATTTTGGTTATGGTTTGTTCCACCATTTAACGTATACGTGATGGTGTAGTTCTTCAATACCCAATTTGCTTTGCATGTAACATTTTTCTTCACAAGTGTTGATGCACTAACTTTTACATCGCCATCGTACCAACCATCAAAGTCATATCCGACTTTCACAGGAGTTGGTAATGTTCCAACTACATCATCATACTTTCTTTGTACATTTGAAACAGATGTACCTCCTTGTGAATCAAAGCTTACTGTATACGTATTTTTAATCCATTTTGCATATAGAGTGGTATCATCTAGAACCTTATCACTTGCGAAATTCCATGCATTTGTAATAGAGTCTTCTTTATACCATCCATCAAATGTAAATCCTTCTTTTGTAGGATCAACTGGACGAGATATCGTTTCTCCTTTTACTGCATTTAGAGAAGCAACGCTACTTCCGCCTTTAGAATCAAAGGTAATGGTCGCATCGGATGCTTTCCAATTTGCACGGTATGTAACATCTCCACTACTTCCTTTTAAGATGTTAACTTCTTTTATAGGAGTACTTTGTCCAACATAAGTCCAGCCGATGAATGCAAATCCATCTTTACTTGGAGCTAACAATGAAATTGTATCACTTTCAATTGTATAGTTTGTTGGATTACTACTAGCATTCGTACCGCCATCTAAATCATAGGTGATTTGATATGCTTTCGCATTCCAATGAGCATAATACGTTGCTGCTTTATTAACAATCGTACTATTTGTGATACGCTCTCCACCATCAAGTGCTGTATACCAACCTGCTAATGTATAGTTCTCTTTTTCTGTAGTTGGTAATGTGCCTAGGGTTTCCCCATAAGCTTTATTTCTCATCGCAACACTGCTACCTCCATTTGTATGGAAACGGATATCAAAGCGTTGTTGTGTCCATTTCGCATAAAGAGTTGTATCACGACTAACTATATCACTTTCAAAGTTCCAAGCGTTGATAGTAGATTGTTCTTTATACCAACCTTCAAACGTGTATCCTACTCTTGTTGGATCTAGTGGTTTGGAAATGCTTGTATCTTTTATTGCATATACAGCGTTTACAATACTTCCTCCTGCACTTTCAAAGTTTACTTTGTAGTCAGCTTTCGTCCAATTTGCTACAAGTTTTATGTTTCCACTTGTTCCTTTGCGAATAACATAATTCACAACCTTCGCTGAAGAATTCTCATCCTTCCATCCATCAAACGCATATCCCGTACGACTTGGCACTTCAATTGTTATATCGTCGCTTTCTATTGTATAGCTGATAGGATTTTTGCTAGGGTTGATTCCTCCATTTGCATCGTATTGAATGGTATATGTTACTGTTTCAAAGTGTGCATAATAAGTCACATCTTCTAGAAGTTTTGTTTGTGCGTTTACTTGTGTACCGCCACTTTCTTTTGTAAACCAACCTAAGAATGTATAGCCTGTTTTACTTACGGTTGGTAAAGAGCCTAACTCACTTCCATATTTGTTTGTGATCGTTTGTGCAGAACTTCCATCATCGAATGATGCAGTGTATGAATTGATGGTCCATTTTGCATACAACGTAGTATCACTCGTTACTGAATTGCTATCAAAATCCCAAACAGTTTCGAGTTTTTCGTCACTGAACCAACCATTAAAGGTATAACCCTTACGAATTGGATCCGCAGGTTTTACAATGGTATCATCTGTAGATACATAGATGTTTTCTACACTACTTCCTCCATTGCTTACAAAACTTACTACATGATCAGCTTCTTTCCAGTTGGCAGTATATGTTTTATCCCCTGTAGATCTTGCAGATATCACCACAGTTTTATTTGGATCGCCATTTCCACCCCATGTCCATCCAGTGAATACCTGTCCCATTTTTTTAGGTGCTAGAAGAGTGATGTTTCCACTTTCTATTGTATATTCTACTGGATTGTCAACAGCATTCACGCCACCATCTAATGCGTATGTAATGCTGTATTTAACTGCCGTCCAACGTGCACGTAATGTCATATCGTTCTTAACAATGGTAGTGGAGCCTACTTTTTGTTCGCCATCATACCAACCATCAAAAGTATATCCTGTTTTTGTTGGTGTTGATAACGCACCTAATGTTTCATTGTAGTTCTTATTTTCAGTGGTTATAGATCCATCATTATCGTAAGTAACGATATAATTATTCACATTCCATTTTGCATACAATGTAAGTGTATCAGTGCTAACTGTATTCGTATCAAAATCCCAAACAATAGTGCATATTTCATCCTGATACCAACCATCAAAGGTATGTCCTACTTTGGTTGGATTTTCAGGTGCAAGGATTGTTAATCCTTGCACTGCTCCCATATCCGCTACATCACTTCCTCCATCTGTATCAAAGGAAACAACACTATTTGCGGCTTCCCATGTAGCTGTTAATGTAAGCTTGCCAACACTTCCTTTTGTAATTGTGTACTCTAATACTTTTGTAGTATCATCTCCTACAAGCCATCCAGTAAATGCATAATTTTCTTTTCTTGGTGCCTTTAAAACGATATCATCGCTCATATCTACACGATAATTCTTCGGATTCACTGGACTATTACTTCCACCTTCAAGAAGATACTCAATATCATAAGATATCACTTTCCAGTTGGCCGTATATGATCGATTGCCGATGTTCCCTTTCGTAATACGCACATCTTTTTCAGGTACTTCAACTCCATCATATGTCCATCCCAAGAACTCACAACCTTTTTTCGTAGGTTGTACAAGCGTTGTATCCACCTCAATGGTATATGTTTGTGGATAATTCACATCAAATTGTCCACCGACTAATTCATAAGAGATAGTATATTCTGTTGGTGTCCAATGTGCATAATAAGTTACATTATTCGCTGGAACTGTTGTACTAGCCTCTACTTTGTCTCCAGCTATTTCTTCTGTAAACCAACCATCAAACGTATATCCTCTTCTTTCCGTACTAGGCAAATCAGGCCAAGTATTTCCAAATTTTCCTTCGATTGGATCCGGTGTACTTCCTCCAAGTGCATTAAAGGTTGCGCTAAATGTACTTGGTTCCCATTTCGCATATAAGCTCATGGTATCTTGAACACTATCTTCATTGAAGTTCCATTCAGATCTGTATTGCGGATCTTTGAACCAACCTAAGAAAGTATTTCCAAGGTAAGTAGGGTCTTCTGGTTTTGTAATCTTTTGATTGAATTCTTTTTTGATTACTTTCGTATTCTCACCATTTAGTAATTCAAATGTAACATCATATTTATTAATGGTCCAGTTTGCAGTATAGGATTTATCTCCTTCACTATGTTTTTCAATCGTAACATCCTTTGTAGGCGTGGTTTGATTGTTCCATGTCCATCCTATAAAGGTATATCCTTTTTTCACTGGTTCTGTTAATGTTATCGTTTCACTTAATTCATCATATTGTGTTGGATTACTGTTAGTAGCTCCTTCTGTATTTACATATGTGATTTTGTATGAACCTCTTTGCCATGGGTGTACTCCAGCACTTATCAATTCAGATCCTTGAACGTAATCTGCAGTTTCTGCTAAACGTGCATGTAAATAATACGTTGTGTTTTTATCTAAATTTTCAAATAAATAAGTTATACTTCCGCTATCAGTGAGTTTCTTCCATTGTCCATCTTCAGCAGCTAGAGATGTGTTTGTAGTAGTTAATGCATATTCATATGCATCACTTACAAATGCTTCTAGATGAGTTTCATCGTAGGTAATGGTTGTTAAAGTTGGAGTAGTAGGAGCAAGTGGATTGATTGGTTTACTAACTTCTTTCACACTCTTCTCTACATAACCACCATATTTTATTGCATCATCTTTTGCGACATACTGTACGGTAAGGTTCGCACCAATATCATCACTAGTTGCCAAATAAGACATCGCGATACGTTTGTTATCCTCGCTAACATCACCTGCAATATTGGTTGCTACTTCTTCTCCATCACTTCGTACTACTTTAAAGAATCCTTGATCATATCCATCTCCTGTAAAAGAAGCTTTTAATGTTTGACCACTTGCAATAACACAAGTTGTATCAATTTTCAAATTCTTGCTTTCAAAAGATTCATTACCAGTTGTTACTTCAAGTGCATCACTTATGGCACTTTCTTTAAATTCACTGGTTCTTTCAAACTTCGCATAAATTTGGTAGGTAGTCTTTGCTTTTAAGTTATCTTTGATCCAACTATCATTTTTATTATCTACCAACCATTTAATATCCTCTGCACTATCTTTTTCTTTATATCCCAAAATTACATTTGGTGTAGTCGCAAGAATTTTTGAATAGTTGTCTGGTAGAACAACTTGTATAGCTGTACCGTTTATTTGTTTTTGAAGTGGAGCATTTGGTTTTTCTTGATCTGCTCTTTGAATGGAATCTAAGGTATCACTTTGTGCAGTACCAGTAAATTCTCCATTATCAGAAGCATTGTATTCTGCATATATTTTGCGTCCTACATCATTCGCTTTTGGTGTATAAGAATCCGTTAATGCAGTCGCTCCATATGGAAGATTATTGTCTGTCAAAATCATTTCATATGAACCAGATTTCACCGCAGTTTCAATATACCAACGCCAGTAACCATTTATATCATCTTTTTCGCCAGGGCTATATTTTACTTTGATAGCCTGACCAACGGTAACATCATTTCCTTCTGTAACGGAGGATGTTCCTTTTAATAACGTTCCTGTTAATGCAGTTGAAGAAACATATTGAATGCTACCTTCAAAACCATCTCTTCCTTCATATACGACTTTTACTTTATAACCTAAGTATTTTAAAGGAATTTGGAAACTTGTATACGCATATGTATCTGTTGTTCCTTCTTTTAGACGTGTTTGTACTTCACTTGTAATGATTTTCCAACTCGCATCACTTGGCTTTTCTGGTGAAGTTTCACTAGAAACATAGTATTTCCATACGCCATCAGTCACAATGTCATTGCAACTTACTCGTATTTCTTTGTTTTGTAATACTTTCCAATGTGTAGCATCATTTCCTTGTATTAACTCAGCATGCACTTTATTTAAATCATCTTTAACGGTACGAACTGGACGTTGAGAAATGATACTACTTACAGTATTGGTATCATCCTCTAGTTTTGCTGAATATACGATATATTCTGTGTTTGATTTTAGAGTGATTTTCTGTTTATTGCTTGCCGCAAACCACTGATTTTCTAATGCTTCATTATCTTGCGCATCCTTTGCAGTAACCACCTCTGGTACACTTTGTTTATTTGCATTTTGTACATACCAGAATACACCTGATGTTGTATCCGTAGTACTAATTTCTAATTTACTTCCTATGATTCCATCTTCATTAAGAGCTTGTACTGCTGGTAAATTTGGTGTAGCATGTCTTTCTTTGCTCAGCGTACCAACTTTCATAGTAACGTAATCTTTAAAATCTGAATCTTCCTTTGCAATGTAACGTACGCTTATGACAGGTTCTCCATACAGCACTGGAACTGTATAAGATGCACTCGTTGCACCTGCTACTGCTACATCATCCAAATACCACTGCCATGTTCCATCAAGATCATCCCCTACTGGAGCATAACTTCCTTTGGCATAGCTTGCTGTATAGGTATACCCTATTTTAGCTGTACCAATCTCCGGTTCAACTGCAATTCCTCCTCTTGTGGCCGTGTAAGACACGTGTCCATTTAATGCTGTTTTAAGAGTACTTTCAGCATCTTTTACTTTCACAAACTCGCTCGGATTATATCCAGTTCTAGCAGCTTCTCTAATATATAAATCATATTCTGTATTTCTTTCTAATCCGCTTATGCTAATGGTTTTTTCTGCACTTGCAATTGCTTCAAACAATTGCACAGGATCTGCAGATCCTGTTTTCACATATCCAAATTGATATTGTGAATTACCTACCGTTGCACGAACATTTAATGTTTGATCTGTTCTACTTACCACAGATACATTCTCTGCTGAAGGTAAACCATCAGTTGTCAAAGTCGCTTTCTCTACCACTGAACTTGTGACATTTATTGATCCTTGATAATTACCAGTTCCAGTAAACATCGCTTTTAATTTTCCTATCGCATCCGCAGGGCTCACTTTATACTCTAATCTTCTTGTAGTTGCGTCAACTATATATGAACTTGGTGAAATGGTAGTTGTTTCTCCATTTATGATACGTTCCAATTTCCACATACCTTTTTGCTCATTTGTATCCTCAACATCAAATACAACAGATTGATTTGTCATCAAAGTACCATTCACAGAGATATTTCCCTCTACTGTTGTTTTGTTAGTAGTTATAGTAAGAGCCTCGCTCCATGCACTTGTTTCATAAGCAGCATCTGCTACTTTTCTTGCATAGAAATTATAAGCAGTATTTCGTTGTAAATTTTCAAACTTGTAGGTCGCTCCACTATCAAGTGTCCCTGACAGAATGGTTAAATCGCTATCCGTTGCCTTACGGTATGCTAATTCATAAGTAGATCCACTAGGCATGTTGATTGTGATACTAGCATCATCTTTACCGGCCTCTGTAGGCTTGTTAGGTATAGCAGGAATTGCTTTTTTGATGATTGGCGTAGTAGCTTCTTGGCTATTTATAAAACTTCCGGTTCCTACATAGGATACTTTGATTTTCTTGCCAACATCATCAGCCTTGAATGTATACGTATGAGAATAGGTAGTAGCTGTGTTTTCAATTTGTGAAAGCACATTGCCATTATCCGGATCTATTCTTTCAATCTTCCATGTACCTTTTTGATCGTTTGTACTTTCAATACTCATCCTTAATTGACTTCCATTATTATAGGTAGAATCCATTTCAACATCACCTACGATTGGAGTTTTTCCTGTAGTAAAAGATGTAGAAGGTCCCCAATCGCTTTGGTTATATCCTACCCCAGTTGCCATTCTTGAGAAAACATAATATTGTTTATTTCTACTCAAACCCTTCAACTCAACACTAGCCCCTTGACTAGTTAAGATATTTTTTTCTCCTGTAGAGCTTTCTGCATATGCATATTCATATCCACTATTTGCTCCACCTCTTCCGGTGATTGTTGCACTCGTATCTGTGATACCAGTTATGGAAGGAGCACTTGTTGGAGCTCCAACTTGCTGCGATAAACTCCAAGGACTCACCATGCTTCCATAACCATCTTTATTAATTTGTAATTGTATTTGATAACCTGCATCACTATTAGATACTACATAACTTGAACTATTTGCTCCTGCTATAGGTTGTCTTGCACCATCTTCTAATCGACGATACCATTGATAAGTAACTCCTGCTGTACTAGGGGAGAATGAAGATGTGTAGGTAGAACCAACCTTCGCTTGACCACTGATAGATACAGATGAGAATGTTGCCATCTTTGATTTTACAGTAAACCTAAAAGTCGCAACGGGTTCTGCTCCCGTATTAGGATCGTTGTATGTAATACTAATTGTAGCCTTTGAACCAACATTTCCAACCGGAGTTATAATACCCGTTGATGTAATTGACAGTACATTGGAATCACTAGAAGAATAAGAATATCCAGACTTTAATAATTCATAAGGTACACTTACTGAACCATATAAATTACCATTAAATAAATCTGTAGATGATGTTTTCCCATCTAATGAAACAAAGGCACCCTTTGTCGCTGCATATAAGGTAGCTGCTTCAATATTACGATCTACTGTCCACTTCAATCTAGGATAGTATCCCTCTTTGTATACCCAAACACCACTTGAACCATTATCAAACGATGATTTTAACCCTGTTCCAATCATATCGCTCGTAGATTTTTTAATATTTATGTCTAAATCATCACCGGCAGGATAAAGTGTTCCATCGAAGAAATTATTGCTATAATTCGCTCCTTCACATTTTGGTGCAATACCCGCTTCTCCATAATTACGACCAGTTGGATGTGTACTAATAATTGTATTCGCAGTATAATTGTTTTTAACATTTGCTCCAGCACCTGTTTCTCTAAATAACCCCCCTGCCGCACATTTATAATGCATTAAAGTAGAGTTCACTGAATAAATATCCTTAGCTATATTATTCGCCCCCATAAAAAATGAACTTATTCCCCCAACAGACATGCCTTCTCCAGTTATGTTGAATAATCCATGTGCAGAGCCGATGCGTTGTAGCGTAACATTCCCTCCAGGACAAACCGAATATGTATCTGTACGAACCGTTCCTAACAACATTCCACTATCTCTAAAAGCATTGATATCTGCATTGACTAATAAAATGTTCTCAATCGTTGCATTCTCACAATGTGAAGCTAAAATAGCAACACTTTCTCCACTAATCTTTGTATCGGAAAAGATTAAATTTTTAATCACAGCTTTATTGCTAGCTGAAGCGCCACTTATAGCAAAGAATATTGGATTCTTTAAGCCAACAATCGTATGATAATCACCATTTAAAGTGCCTTTAAAATACATATTTGCGGCTTCGTTTGGTGTTATTGCGCCATAACTTGATAGATTTATATCATTCGTTAACACATATTTAGCAGTACGTGACGCATAGCTTCCAACGCCGTTCATGAAATTTATAAAATCACTTGCTGTGTTAATTTTAATACCATAATTAAACTGTATACGACTATCCATGGATGAATTGAACCATTGGCTTGTCAGTTTATCTCCATTCTCTTGTGTGTATATGTTTTTATCCGGTGTATTAACAACACCTGCTATATATGTTCCATCTATATTTGAAAGACCTGCAGGTATTCTAACCGTAAATGAATTCTTTGTCACAGATACCAAATCAGAAACATTAGTTTGATATGCTCCTGCTTCTGATTGGAATTGTATCAATCTTGTAAAAAATGTCTCAGATCCATTGACATTATCACTTCCTGTTTTTGTTAAATCTCGATCTGAATTTAATAATTTTACAGTAATTATTTCACCTTCGTATCCTTTACCACTGATTTCTAGTCGCTCCGCAAAGGTCTTTGTTACAGATTTTTCACTTTTCGTTGATTTAATTGTTCCTACATATCCTTCTTTTCCATCTGCGATAAACTCAGCTCTAATGAATTTTCCTTTTAAATTATCAGCAACCGTTAATGTGCTTTTTTCATTATTCGTAGTTGGATAAAAACCTTCTGTTATCTCCGTCCATAAAGTTGCATTATTTACATCGGGATTTGCTGTAGTGTAATCATTTTTTGAAAAGTACCAACGCCATGTTCCTTTCACATTGTTTGCATTTTTCAATGTAGCTGTAAATTCTTTACCAACATGGCTTCTACCACTAAATTCTATAGTTCCTGTTTGTTTATGATCATTGATTGTTACATCACTTACAACAATATCACTTGCTAGTGTATCGTCATTTCCTAAAGAAACAAGGTATAAGGTATATTTACTTTTTGAAACAAAGTTTCTTCCGCTTGCGTCCTTATGAATTTCAAGTGATGCCGAAGATACCTTCGTCCATTTTCCTAATTCATCACCAGTAGGCATACTTGGTGCTGAAAGGTTTGCATTTTGAATTAAATAATACATTTCTTGTGTGCTAGAATAATTCACACCTGTCACTTCTACTATCATATGGCTATCCGTTGCATCTTGTTTTGTTGCTTTTATAGTCGTGAATGATGGTTTTGCACTAAGACCTTTTCCTATAGGGTTTGTTGTAGCTTCTACATACCCACTGAAATTTGAACTGCTTGGCATCGTATATCGAACTTTGATTATTTTTCCTACATCTTCACTTGTTAATGTGTAAGTATTCGCAGTTTCTCCTACAATTAAATCTGTTTCACGATACCATGACCATGTTCCTCCGGTATCATTACCTGTTGGTGCATAAGTTGCTGAATTATAAGTAGCTATTAGAGTTTCTTTGTTACTCATATTTCCACTCAAGCTGATATATCCCGCAATTTCTGTATTCTTTGTTTTTACAGGTTCACTTGTATCACTCCATGTACTCTCTTTACCAAGTGAATCTTGTACACGTTTTGCTTGTACAACATATGCCGTGTTTCGATCCAAGTTAGAAATGATAACTTCTACATCTGCATATACATCTTTTTCGATTTCCTTAAATTCACTATCTGCAGCATTTGCTTTTTTATAACGGAATCTGTATTGTCCTTCTACACCTTTCATAGAAGCAGCAATGCTAGTATCTTCTATTCCTTGTAAATAAATTGCGTCTTTCGATGGTGCTTGATAGGCTTGTAATTCAAAACCAACTACAGCATTGGAAGTCGTTTCTTTCGTACCTTTATAACCTGAATCTGCTTTAAAAGATACTGTATATTTAGTACCTTCTTCTTCATTAGATGGAATGATAAAATATGTACTATTTTTATCATCACTTAAACTAAATGCATTGATGTTTTCTTCTTGGCCATTTTTCTTGATACGTTTCCAACTCCATGTACCTTGATTCGAATTTGCATCTTTCAATACTGCATCAATGCGTTGCCCTGGCATTGGATTATTTCCATTATCATAGACAAAGGATAAAGTGGCATCCAGCTCTGTTTCTAATGTTGTAAACTCTGCTGCATATTCTGTACTTATCCATGGGGATTTCTGTTCTGTTTCTGTTTCCGCATAACGAATGAATAAGAAATATTGTGTATTTCTTTGAAGTTCTGATAATGTATATGTCGTATTTGCTAAGAATATTTTTGTGCTTCCATTTTCTTTATATTCCGTAGGTACTCCATCCTTCGTTCTGCTATATCCGATAATGATGCCAGCAGTACCAAAATTAGGTGTTACAATTTCTACACTTGTATCTTTGATTGCATCAAGACTTTCTTTCAATTTTAAGTTTACACCTGGTGCATCTGCACTTTTCTTGGATACTTTATCACTAGAAATGGTGATTTCACCAGCATAAGCATCCGTTCCTTTATAAGCCACCTCAATGTACTGATTTACATCCTCTTTGACTAGTGTATAAGCATTTACATCTGTAGTTATAACCGTTTTATTTCCATCACTGTCAACACGTCTCCATTCAAAAATACCTTTTTGTTCTGCGTTTTGACTTGTAACTTCTACTTTTAGTTCCTGTCCATAAATTGCATTTCCACTGATTTTGATATCTCCAGTCACATTCGGTTTGCTAGTAGTAACACTTAATGATGTATTACCAAGTTCACTATCTATAAAACCATATTCACCGATGCGTTTTACTTTTATTTCATATTCTGTACTTGCGGTGATTTCAAAGTCACTGTTGGACATAATTACGGTATCTACACCACCTCTTGCTATTGCAGGATATTCGTATGAAGTACTATCACCTTTTTTATTAATAACAAATTTATAAAGACCTTCATTTTCATTCATCTTAATGGTGAACATTGTATCTTCTGCATCACCTACCAAGGTTGGTGCATTTATAGGGGCATCATGCTTGATTGCATTTACAGTATCACTCGCAATACTTCTTGCACTTCCTTTGATATTTGAATTTTCTTTTGCCGTTGCTTTTACATATACGCGATTGTTAATATCGCTTGCTCTTAATATATAGTTGTTTCCTGTCGCAATTACAGTATTGTCATCACCTTCATGAAACCATTCATATGTTACATCATTTTCTTTTCCAGTAATATCGATACTTGCAGATAGCTTATCAGAAATACTATATTCTCCTTCAATAGCAGGTTTTTTATTTGCAACAGATACATTGGAATTTTCTAACGCTCTAGCAAGAACTGTGTTTGTTGTATATATAAACTCCCCACTATATGGTAGAGAATCACTCACAACAAAACGTGCACGCAAATACGTGTAATACAAATTATCTGCTAAAACATACTCTTTCATATCACTAGCGGATGTGAAAGATACTTCTTCAAGTTTACTCCATGTCCCATCCAATGTTTCTGAATTTTCTATAAATAAAGTTCCTTCGATATCCGTTGGGACATCTGCTAAAGAGATTTGTAAAGTAGTTCCTAATTCATAGTTTCCACTAACAACAACGTTACCCTCTGCTTTTTGTTTGTTTGTTTTTATTGCTTTATTTGAAACGTTTACTCCATCATATGTATACACTTTATAATTTGTATTCCATGATAAATTAACAGCTCTTTCCACTCCATCCCAGTATACAATCTTCCATCCTGCCTCGATTGCTGCTTTATGGCTTGCTGGTGTTTCTGGAGCTGGATCACTTGCTTTCATCACTTTATAGTACCTACCATATTCTGTAGGATATGTAATCTGAGTAGTATCTAATGTTGTTGAATTTCCAGCTTTGAGTTCTGTAATCATAGTAGGTGCTCTTAATGAGAAACGATTCATGACTACTTTATCTTCGTTTGTTGCGATAACTTCTCCTTGCGTACCTTGAAGAGTTACCTTTTGCGCAAACAAAGAAGCATTTTCGCTACTCCACTTGATGCCTTCTTGACCGGTAACTTGTGCACGATTAGATAATGCACTTAAGTTTCCATCAGAAATAATTGCAAGTACACTTTGTTTTGCAATATTTTTAGCATATTCACTCATGTTCTCTATGGCTTTGATTTGAGGATACAATCCTTCTTCTATATGATAAGCATCCTTCTTTAAAGTTCCACTTAACATTTGTTCACTTGTATATGCAGTTGCTTTTTCATCAGAGAAATCGTTCACTTGTGCATCATAGAAAGTATCCTTTTGTGTACCTTCACTGAATAAGACACGTTGTTCTCCTAGGAGGGAGGCAACTGTATAGGAATTTTCTACATCAACAGTTTTACCAAACCCATATACTTCTTTACCTTTTATATAACCACTAACATAACTATCCTTAATAGTTGCTGTTCCAGTCAACACAAAACCCGAAGCAACCTTTGCTTCGATATTTGCTAATACGTAACTTCCTTCAATTGTTGTATTTTCACTTTTCAAAATAAGAGAAGCATCTTCCTTAGTATTGTTAAAGGAAACATAGAACCCTGAATTTAGAATCTTAGTGTTCCTACTTTCATTTGCTAAGATT
The DNA here is from genome assembly GCF_053848885.1 of Amedibacillus sp. YH-ame10. Taxonomy (NCBI): domain Bacteria; kingdom Bacillati; phylum Bacillota; class Erysipelotrichia; order Erysipelotrichales; family Erysipelotrichaceae; genus Amedibacillus; species Amedibacillus sp. YH-ame10. The sequence continues at coordinate 82,051 of NZ_JBSPFA010000002.1, read as the reverse complement.
CCTCCAATCATCGTAATATTTTGAAGAGTAGCTCCTTGTAAGGATTGAAATACATTCTTTTTAAATCCTCTTATAGAAAATCCATTACCATTTATAGTTCCTTTAAAATCAACTTGCGATAATAGATCACTAGTTACTTCGATATCCTTCTTCAATATAAAAGACCCTGTTGGATTATTTACGATTTTACTTAAATCGCTTTCTTCTACAAGTTCGATATCTCCAGCACTTGTATAACGTTCAAAAGAAGTTACTTCGATATTTTTTGTACCTAATTTTTTATCATCGATATCAAAAACAGTTACTGTATAAGTTCCATTTTTCTTAGAGACTATATTTCCTTTATAAACGCCTTCTTCCTTCGTTAAAGGAACAGATTGTTCATCCTCTGTAATCGTCGCATAACTACTATTTGGTATACGTGAGATAATTTCTAAAGTGTGTAAACTTGCATCTTCTTTAACAGAGATGTCTTCAAACTCATCAATCTCTTTTGTTCCAGTATAAAGAACATTTCCATTGGCATCCAATGCATTAACAACATAGGTACCATTTGACTGGATATCAAAGGATTGAGCACTGCTCACATCTATTTCATTGATTTGTTCTCCCTCATACAATAAGGTAGCCTTTGCTACACTTGGATCAGAGGTTTGAAAACTGAGCTGCTTTTTATAAGCATCTCCTGTAGAAACAGTAAGCTCCATTTCGTTTTGTGAATATATCGCAGATGTAAATCCGGATTGTGTAAACAACATGGATAATACCAATACAATCGCCATTCCTTTAGTAAATTTTCTTCTCATCGTGAATTCCTCCATAAACTATATCTGACACATTCCTGTGTACAAAATGTTCTCATGTTCCTTTCCCAATACTACAATCTCCCAGTTAGTAATGGTAATATTAAAAAGAAACACTTATTCACGGTAATTATCTCACATACGTTACAAGTTACGCTTCACATGAACATGTGATATTTTGGCACTTTCTACATAAAACGTAAAAAAATCGCAAGATATAGATACCTTTCTTACGATTTATTTCATTCTTTTTGATTTAAAATAAGTTCTAACCGTTAATGTATACTTCCCCAAATTTATCTGTATTCTTCTCTTTTGCTAGTTTCTTCTCTATCATTTTAGATTGTAGTTTGGTTTTGTTTGATGATTTCTTTCCAATAAAGGTATTGACTTGTCATCTTATGATGACGTTGCACTTGGTTCTAGTGCCTATGTCGGTATTCTTGATAAAACCATGAAAGAATTTACAGAAGCACAAGAAGAAGCACTACTACAAAAGAAGCTTTACTTTTTAATATTAGGAATAAAAAGAGAAACTTTTGAAGGATTAGTTGAACACCTAATCAATAGGATAATGTATTACGTACCTCCATGTAAGGAATGGTAATCTCTCACATTCTATATTGGAATGCTTTCCATCATAAAATGAAGTGGTAAACGTCTTAACGAATTTCGTTAAAAGAGTAAGTACTACTATAGAAGACGAATATTATTCACCTTTTATTCCGTTCGCAAAGCAGTTACTGGATCTTCATGAGACGCTTTCTTTGAAGGTATCAACCCTCCAAGCAGAGTCAAAACAACACTCAATAAAATCAAAACGATTGCCCCTACAATAGGTAACGATGCATTCACTAAGGTATTCCCTGCAATTTCATGTATCACCATATTTCCAGGTATCAACAAGAGTAGTGTTACTACAATTCCTAGGATACCTGCCAGCAAACCAATGATAAAAGTTTCTGCATTAAATACCTGAGATATATTCTTTTTACTAGCACCCATTGCTCGTAAAATTCCAATTTCCTTTTTACGTTCCAAGACACTAATATATGTGATGACACCAATCATGATGGAAGAAACAACTAATGAAATTGCCACAAATGCAATAAGTACATAACTTATAACATCGATAATATCTGTAACAGATGACATCAATGTTCCTACATAGTCTGTATATGAAATCACCTTATCTTCATCCACTTTTTTCATGTCTTCATTGTATTTATCCAACACATCAAGAACCTTTTGTTTACTAACAAAATCCTTTGGATAAATGCTAATTCCATTTGGTTTATTAATATTTGAATATCCTAATTTTTTTAAGTTTCCATCAAAGGTAGATGTTTCCTTCATCATCAAAGACATCATCAATTCGGATAACTCTTTTTCGTTCATATTCATTTTAATCGCTTTGGAAAACATCGTTCCATCCACTCTGATTGCATCCTGTATCTGCGTTAACATTACCCCCATCTGCTTCTCCATTTGGCTTGCGAGTTGCATTTTTAAGGTTGTTGCAATTGTAGTAGAGAATTCATTGACCAGCGATTGCATTTGCTTTTCAAGATTTACTTGGAATTGTTCGCTTAAACCGCTTTCCTTTAGAAATGCTATCATCTCTGTTTGGATTAACGTTTGTGCTTCTTCGCTTTGAAAATACAAAGCAAAATACTCGGTTAATTTTGTGGGATCCTGTAAATCATTCTCTGTCAGATATCTTTGAAAATCGGCTTGTATCAATCGAACCATCTTTTCAATTTGTTCCTGTGACATCGTAAGATTGAGATCCTCAAAAATTGCATTTACATCAATTGCAGGAAGTTTATCAAAATCAATGCTTAAATCTGCAAAATCAAAACTATTCACATCCAATTTGATTTTGCTTTGGTCAAATGAAAAAGCGCTTTTTAACATCGTTTCATCAACACTAAATAAGGAGGTCATATCCATAGAACGGTCATCTGACGTATTAAACTCTTTCCCCGTAAAGACATCTATTGATGGCTGCTCCAATTGCTTTGCTACGATTGTACTATCTTGTGATTGCTTCATAACATGTGTAGTTAAATCGGCAGGATAAGCAATCCCAGCCTTCAACATCGTTGCACTTGCTTCACCACTTGGCTGTACAATTCCAACAATTTTTATTTCCTCTCCATTTTGTATCAATGTACTCATATGATTTTTATCATTCGTCTTATCTATATACACTTGATAGCTTTCATCGTATTGGTAATACTCTGTCGCATTGACTAGCTTAAATGTAGTGCCTACTATGTCTTTGTAACTATATGATTGGTTCATTTTAGGTAGCTTAACCGCTTCTTCTTTTGAGAACTGCTGTATCATCTGATCCAATTCTGAATAACTACGCAAACCTAATGTGTACAACATCAAATCATTCATATTCCCATTTTTTGTAAGCACAAGCACACATTCGTTGTAGTTCTTTGGCCACTCCCCTGCTTTTATATCGTATTGACTCTCATATAAACCTGGATTACTAGGCATTTGATAAAACACGTCCGTACTCATCATCATAGACATCATACTATTGGATTCTGAGGAGGATCCAAAACCAAGACTAGAAAAAGATTTATCTGGATGCACTTGTCGAATATCTTTTGTATTGTTTTGATAAATTTGCGGAGCTATTGCATAGGAGTATTCAATTGAATTTATATTTTGCTTCATGTCTGTTTTATTTTGATCCAAATATTCCTTTAAAGAAACCAAATCATTAGAACCTATTTTAGAAAACATGTTTGTAATCATCTGCGAAACATGTACCTCTCCATCTTTTGAAGTAGTATTCGATTTTGGTAAAGTATCGCTCATCATTGAAGTAATGTCAAATCCCGTACTTTGTATTTGTAGTGGATATTGTGATAGCGTATCTTCTTCGATTGTTTTAATATATTGGCTCACTCCATTGGAAAGAGATAAAATCAATGCAATTCCAATGATTCCAATCGATCCAGCAAATGATGTTAATATCGTACGTGCTTTTTTTGTACGAAGATTATTAAAACTTAAAACAAGCGACGTAAGAAAAGACATAGAGGATTTCCCCATATTTTCATGTCTTGGTTGGTCTACATCATCTTCGCTAAGTTGATAAGGATTCGTATCACTACGAATAGTTCCATCCTTTAACTTTACGATTCGGGTTGCATATTCTTCAGCTAAATCTGGATTATGCGTGACCATAACTACAAGGCGATCTTTCGCAACTTCTTCCAACAACTTCATAACTTGTATACTGGTATCACTGTCCAAAGCCCCTGTGGGTTCATCCGCAAGTACAATATCAGGATCATTGACCAATGCGCGCGCAATCGCAACACGTTGCATTTGTCCACCTGACATTTGGTTTGGCTTTTTATGTCCTTGTTCTCCTAACCCTACTTGATCAAGAGCTTCCTTAGCACGCTTTCTACGTTCGCTTTTTGAAATACCAGAGATAGTCAATGCAAGTTCCACATTTGCTAATACACTTTGATGCGGAATCAAATTATAGCTTTGAAACACAAAACCTATTGTATGATTACGATAAGAATCCCAATCATGGTCTTTATATTTTTTAGTACTTATTCCATTGATAATTAAATCTCCTTCATCATAACGATCAAGTCCACCAATGATATTCAAAAGTGTTGTTTTTCCAGATCCACTAGGACCCAAAATTGCAACAAACTCATTATCTCTTAAATTTAAACTAACCCCAGCAAGTGCTGTTTGCACAAGACTTCCAGTTGTATATTCTTTTTTAATTTCTTTGATCTGTAGCATTGTGTTCATTCCCTTCATCCACTTAGGTATTTGCGCAGAATTTATTCTTTTATTATATCAAATATTTTCCAATTTTACACCTTATGTAATTCTTATAAACCTGGTAAGAGCCTTATTTCCATTGCTCATATCTTTTTTGTAAACCTACATAATCTAACTTATCACTTTCATCTTTTCCTGAACTTATATATCCTCTTCTGATTTCTTTTATGAAAAAACTATGCTGGCATTGCCCCTCTAGTATGTAGTTGTGGTTGTGAAATGAAACTAGTGGATTGTTATTTTCCTCTAGGGATATAAGAGAAAAACAATGGAAATGGAAATCCCTAAATAAAATGTACCCTGAAAACAGAGTAAGTATGCTTTTTTTCATACTGTCCATTTTACAGGGTACATTTTAAATTTTCTTTTCCTTTTATTTACCCACTGAAGTTAACTTTCCCAAATTTATCCATATTCTTCTTTCTACCTAATTTCTTCTCTAACATTTTCGATTGTGGTTTGCTTTTTGCTTGACGACTTCTTTCCAATAATGCTTTTGTATCTACTTTCTTTTGTTCACTCATATCCATCATTCCTTTCCTAATATTTTATAGAGTTCCCTTAAATCGGTAATCTCATAAGTACTTTTTAGTGTTGCTTCTTTTACATCTTGCCTTGGATGATACCAGCACGTATCAATACCAGCGTTGATACCTCCTTGGATATCACTTGATAAGGAATCACCAATAATTAACACATTGTGTTTATCAACTTCACCAATACGCCTAAAGCACGAATCAAAATATGCTACATCTGGTTTTTGATATCCTATTTCTTCTGATACAAAGACATCTTTGAAATAAGGTCGTAACCCACTTTCATCCAATCTTTGATACTGTGTAGCACTTACTCCATTGCTAGCGATATACAAGTTAACATCTTGATATAGTGCTTGTACCACTTCCATAGCATATTCCATCATTTCATGGCCATGCGCTAAACGATCTTGGTAATCATCTTCAAATTGGATGCCATCATCCTGTATTCCAAGTTCTTGAAAGAGTTTTCCAAATCTTGAATAAATCACTTCTTCTCGACTTATTTCCCCCTCTTCATAAGCGTTCCATAGTTCTTTATTAATTTGCAAATAGTGATTACGAATACTCTCATTATAAGGATATCCATATGCTTCAAATGTATGTATCAATGCATGAAATTCTGCCGCATCAAAATCTAATAATGTGCCATCTGCATCGAATAATATTGTTGTATATTGTTTCATAATTACCTCTTTCTTTTGTATTATAACGGTTTTCTTATAAAACGTAAAGAAACTATGGTAATATTATAAACGAGGTGATGCAAATGAAAGGCTTGTTATTTGTTGGATTAGGTGGAGCAATTGGTGCTATGATGCGTTATAGCATTAGCATGTTACCACTAAAAAGCGAATTCCCATTCCTTACATTGTTCATCAATATCTTAGGTGCTATTATGATTGGATGCATTGTTGGATTTAGTGAAGAACATACGAGCAATGAAAATCTCTTATTGTTTTTAAAGACTGGAGTCTGTGGTGGCTTTACTACTTTTTCTACCTTTTCTTTAGAAGCTGTACAGCTTTTTGAAAAACATCGCTATTTTGCTGGTGGCAGTTATGCAGTTGTTAGTGTTGTCTTTTGTATCATAGGTGTACTACTTGGAAAGAGCATTTCAAAAGTCTTATTTGCATAGTGCTAGAAATCGTTTATTTTCGTGATTTTTTATTGCCAATCTTTTTTTTCTATGGTACTATAATAAGGCAGTAAAAACTAGGGGTATAGTATAATGGTAATATAACGGTCTCCAAAACCGCTGATGGGAGTTCGATCCTCTCTACCCCTGCCATGAAACACATAAAACGTTGTCAAAAAATTGACAACGTTTTCTTATGCTACAAATGTAGAAGGATACTATACCGGAACCATCAATATCGAGTAAATATTGTGATTATAAAATCTATTAACATAATAGAAATTCCTATTATGCAAATAAACCATGCAGTCTTCTGTTTCATACAAGAGACAATATATTCTTCCAGAGGTTCCACAACATAAATTAGAGCCAACCCACCAAGCGCAAATGTGAATACTGAGCGCAAACAAACAAAACCATCAATGTTCATAAATAGTCCAGTATAATCCCACCAACGATGTTTCCATATTTGCCACATACCCCATCCTGTAATATATTCTACGATTCCTGTTATCAACATTCCCATAATAAATACGATCCAAGGATATTTTTTATATTTATGTAATAATAAAGCCATAAGTACAGCCCCGACACCATAAACAGGTAAATATGGGCCGTACATAAAACCTCGATTCCCTATCCAATTCTCGCTAACATAATAAAATATTTCTTCATAAATCCAACCACTAACACATCCTATAAAGAAAATGAAAATCAGAATAATTAAACGTGCGTGGATGAATTCTTTGGATTTCCCTATAAAATGTTCAATCATTTTTGTTCCTCCCTTAAGCATTATTTGTGTTACATTATAACAGTTTTATTTTTACATTTGTAAAATCTGTATAATTTATCATGATGTGTTATTTAAAAAATTTTACCCTATTTTACAATGTTTGGCCAACCCTTTGCATGGAAAGATGCCTTCATGTTATTTTGGGTATTGATGTCATTAGGCATGAGTATGTTTGTTGCAATGCATTCACGTAAACATAACGTTAAAACGTATTAATCTCAAGACAGCCAAACACGAATTTTGTTTTGGCTGTCTTATTATCGTGACAATTGCCCATCTCTACTTTTTTGTAATGCATATCCTATGGAAGGAATGTATTTACATCCTATGATGAGGTGATGAAATGATAGAAGATGATGTTTTCTTTGCATCTTGTGATCCATGTATTGATGAACCAATCTGCTGTTGTGAAGGTCCAAGAGGACCTAGAGGATTTCGTGGAGCTACGGGTGCAACAGGGGCGACTGGCACAAAAGGTGCCACAGGTGTAACTGGAGCTACTGGAAATACGGGTGCCGCAGGTGCCAATGGAGCGAGTGGTCCTACCGGAAATACTGGACCTGCTGGTCCTACAGGGGCTACGGGTGTAAAAGGAGCAACGGGTGCAACAGGAATCCCTGGAACAACAGGAGCCACAGGCAATACGGGAGCAAATGGCGCAACTGGTCCAACAGGCGCTACTGGAAACACTGGTGCTGATGGGGCTACTGGTCCAACGGGTGCTACTGGAAATACTGGAATTACAGGTAATACGGGAGTAACTGGTCCAACAGGCGCTACTGGAAACACTGGTGCTGATGGCGCAACTGGTCCAACTGGTGCCACTGGAAACACTGGTGCCGATGGTGAACCTGGACCGACAGGGTCTACTGGAAACACTGGAATTACAGGTATCACGGGAGTAACTGGACCAACAGGTGCAACCGGAAATACTGGTGCTGATGGCGCAACTGGTCCAACTGGTGCCACTGGAAACACTGGTGCTGATGGTGAACCTGGACCGACAGGGTCTACTGGAAACACTGGAATTACAGGTATTACTGGTGCGACTGGTCCTACAGGCGCTACAGGAAATACAGGTGCTGATGGCGCAACTGGTCCAACAGGGGCAACTGGAAATACTGGAGCTGATGGTGAGCCTGGACCAACAGGACCTACTGGCCCTGCGGGAATCGAATTCTTTAACGGTTTTTCTTTTGGTGGTTCACAAAGTGTAGAACCTGGAGGAAAAGTAATACTTGCACAAGGATTCTACCAACCTAATTATTATAGTTTTGTTACAAGTACGGGTGATATCAACATCCTTGTAAATGGAACTTATCGCATAAGTTTTGGATTAAACATTTTATTAGAATCGCCTACAAGTGCATTACCAATTGCTTATAGCTTTTATTTAGATCAAAATATCTTTCCAAATTCTGCATTTGGAGAATATCTAACTACAACAACTGCTTCTTCCTCTATTTTATTTACTGGTGAAACAATAGCTACGATTTCAGCGGGACAAGTAGTATCACTACGTAATATTGGAAATGGAGCGAACGTACTAAGTGGCGTTGCAGGAACGCAAAATGTAACCAATGCCTTTATCATGATTATGAAGTTATTATAGAAGTATTTAACCTGTCTACAAGAACAAATGCTTAAAAATTAACAAAAAAAAGGAAAAGCCAAGTACATATTAAATGCTTGGCTTTTTTATTGATTACATTTGTTTAATCTTTATTTTCATGTCTTACTATTTATAGTAGAAAACCCTATAAGAAGTGCCCACTTTCTGCGACTCTCTTATAGGGTAGAATTTCATAAATTAAGCATACATAACTTTCGTCTGGTTATATTACTTTTAGATAATTATCTTTCATCATCGTTTTCACAAAGACAATGTAAGCTTTCAAGTTTGGAATATAATTGACCTTCCAATAAAGTAATCTGTGTGATTGTTTTACGAACAGATTCATTCACCATCAAGAGTTCTTCAATCGAAAGATCACTAGCAACGGCTTTTTGCAGTTTTTCTCCTTCTGCATTTAAGATGTGCGCAATCCCCGCTTCTTCTAAAGCGATGGAATGAATAACTTCGCTCACGCCCTTCTCACAAGTGATATTTGTTGGTCCTGGACAAGGTTCATGAGAGGAGTCTTCACAAGATATGATAACTTCTAAACTAAGGATAATATTCTCATTAGTAGAACAATCCTTTAAAAATACTAAAATTTCATAACATTCCCCATCTTCTCTTACACAATCCTCTTTTAATACCATTGCCTCAAGATGATATGAACAAGATAAGCAGTATGCTTTAGGACATTCATAAGATGGAGAAAAGACTTCAATATACGTGTTACCTTCCATTTGATAAGCTAGGCAATAACCATCTTGAATTGCGACGATATCTATCACCTGCATACCTTCTTCGATACATTTTGTTTTTATAATTGTTTGAGAGTTACGATCCCAAAGAACAATTTTATTTGCATATAGTATCAAAATTATAGAACATGTAGGATGCACACTTATTGCACATATTCCTTCTTCTATTTCCCATGTTTTTAGTTTGCGAAAGTTTAGATCTAAGCAAAACAACATAGAAGGATGTTCATTAGAATATGCATAGTAATAACACTCTGTTCTATCGAAACAGATGCCATCATAATGATGTGCACAATCATATCTTCCTTGTGCGCATAGGTTCTCATCTAATCTTATGATTCCATCATAAGCACAGCTTAAAAGTGCAAAATCGCATCCATCATAGGCAACGCTTTTTATATCATCTATTGAACAAGACATTGTTTTATAACAACCTGGTTTTATCGTTATCAAAAAAATACCCCCATCTTCATTATATTCATATCCTATTTTATGACATTTATCTAAAATGGTGCATAAAACATACATTCATTTTAATTTGCACAGCTACCTAAGATTTGACAATCTAGAACACTCATTTTTTGTTTTAGAATTATTTCTAATAGTTGGATGGAAGATATTACATCCGCAACACTTTTGTTTATGCATAATAATTCTTCTTGTGTGATAGAACCTTGAGATACAGCTGTTTGAATTTTAGCTCCTTCTGCCTGCATAAGTTGGGCTAATGCGGCTTGTTCTAAAGCAACACTTTCTATAATGTCTATGATTTGTTGTGGATATGCATTTCTAAATACCTCTGTAAATACAGTGTTGCTTGTACGTTGTATAGACACTGGTGGTTCATTAGGATCTAGTACATACGTATAGTTCAAGATAGCATAGTTTGCTATTGGATTTGGATTTGGCATAGAAATGACACGTGCTTGAAACTCTATGACTGCGATTTGTCCTGGAAGGAGTGGTTGTGTAAGCGTGATGGTAGGCAAGTTAAATATAATCGTTACATTTGATTGTACGGAATTGTTTACATATTGAATACCATTCGCTAGTACATCTTGGATAACTATATTATTGGCACTAACATTTCCACTATTTTTTACTGCGATTTTATACGTTATAATATCGCCAATATAAGAAATTGTTTTATTAACAGATTTCTCAATTGATACAATTGCTTGACGAACTTGCGTTGTAACCGTATTACTAGGAATATTACTTTGATGATCATTTGGATACAATGGATTCACTGTATACGTGTAGGACACATCTACTTGGTTTGTAATTTTATCTGTTGATGGGAGTTCATCAATTCGTACAGAGAAAGATACATAAGCGAAACTTTGCGCCCCTATTGAACTACTTAACTTGAAATTTGGTGGAGTTCCAGTTGCGCCAGATAAACTTCCTTCAACAAAGCTTACTCCATGGGGTAGAACATCATGAATTACAACGTTGTTAGCAAGGGTATTTCCAGAATTATATAGTGCCAAGGTGTACGTAATAATATCGCCTACATTTGCATATTCCTTATCAACTGTTTTTAATGTAGTCACATGTGCAGTATTGATTTGTGTTGTAACGATATTACTCATATCGTTTCCATTTGCTCCATCTGGATTGTTTGGATTGATTGTGTACGTGTAAGTTGCTGTCGCATCGTTTACCAAAGGATTTGGATTCGGTAATGTGGTACTCGTCAATACTTGAAAAGAAATTGTATGCGTCGTGTTTGGTGCAATACTAGTTGGTAGGGATAACGTTGGTGGTGTTCCAATAGCGCCTATCAATGTTCCATTTATAAATGTTGTTCCTGCAGGTAAAACATCTTGAATAACGATATTATTAGCTGCAGCATTTCCTATATTTTGAAGTGTTAAAGTATATGTGATAACATCACTGACATCTGCAAATGCCTTATCTACTGCTTTTTGAATATTTAATTTTGCTTCTTGTATAAGTGTTTGTACTTCATTGCTCTCTTGGCTTTTCGTAACTGCATTTGGATTGTTTGGATCAACTGTAAAGGTATAGTTCACAGTTGCCTTATCTAAGATTGGATTTGGCGAAGGAATGCTTCCATTCACTTGTACTTGGAAACTTACTGTTGTACTATCTCCAGCTGCTAGTGGACTATTTAATGTCATAGCATTTGGTGTACCAATAGCTCCTATAAGTGATCCTGGTACAAAGGTAATGCCATTTACCAATACATCATTAATCACCACATTATTTGCTGCGACATTTCCCGTATTTTTTAGTAAGAATGTATACGTTAATACATCATTCACTCCCGCATAAGTCTTATCTACTTGTTTATCGATTTGAACGTTTGCTTCATTCACTAATGTTGAGACTTGATTGCTATTATTTGTTTTTGTTGAACCGTTAGGATTTTGTGGATCCACTGTATAAGAATACTGAATGCTTGCTTCATTAAGAATTGGGTTAGGTGATGGAATGCTTCCATCTACCTTCACTTGAAATTGTACCATTGCATCTTTCATGGATGGAATACTTCCAAGAAGTGTTAAGGTTGGTAAGGTGCCTGATGCTCCGACAAGTGTCCCTGGAATAAAGGAAGTACCCAATGGTAGGATATCCGTAATGATGACATTATTAGCAGGTACATTTCCTGAATTATGAAGTAAAAATGAATACGTCAACACATCATCTACAGTAGCATATGCTTTATCTACCATCTTTATAATGGATACGAAGGCTGTATTGACTTGTGTAGTTACTACGTTGCTCATACCTGATGTTCCTTGAGGAACAATAATATTTGCATAATTAGCGACTGGATTTGGAATTGGTGGGAACGTATTTACTTGTACTTGCCAAGTTATCACGACACTTGAGTTTGCTGCTATGCTTGTAATTACAAGTCCTGTTGCGGGATCAATTCCAGTATAAGGAACACTCACTGTAAGATTTCCAATATATACAGTTCCTGATGGAGTTGCATCGTTGAATTGTACATTTGTTATTTCAAAATTATTTGGATTTTCAATTGTAACTTCATAGGTGATGATATCTCCAATATCCGCAAATGCTTTATCTACCTTCTTTGTAAAAATTTCTGGTGCAGCATTTACAATGGTATACGTGATATTATCTCCTAGGATTGGTGTTACATTGATAGGTAACGTACTAACAGGAGGGATAGAACCACTTGGTGTTGCATTAGAAGCAGATATAATTTGTGTATAATCACTTAATGCACTTGCACTACCTAGTGCCATACTTTCATTTATTATATACGTATTCCCTGCTGTTGCAAATATAGATGCACGTTGTGATTGAATGCCATTGGCATTGCCACTCGTTGTAACAGTACTACCAGGATTGCCGTTGATATCTAATATAAATTGATCACTTGCATCGATTCTATTCCCAATATTTTTTTGTAATGTTACTTGTGTTGTAGCAAAACCAATCACAAAACCTTGACGTGAAATAGTCGGATCTTGATTGCTAATCGTTAGTGTTACATTAGTTGCATTTTGACTGCTTAAAATATATGCTTTCATTGCTCCAAATTGTTGATTCCCTACAATATCAAAAGTGGAAGTACCAACTCCTGTTAAGGTAGGAGTACCACCAGTTCCAACGGTTGTAAATAAATTCCATACATCACCATTGGTTTGTCCTTTTATTGATTCAAATAAGTTGGTATCTTCTGCATCTCCAATCAATATTGTATAATTGGGAACGGCTATATTGTTGATATCTTTTACCACCACATTAGAAATCAGAAAAGTTGAAACACTTGAAACTAGAGAAATATTTTGTGAATACATTGCTACATTACCAACGAGTCCGGTATATCCTGCTGTACCAAATTGAGCAAGTGGGTATGTTGGTACTGGTGTTCCAGAGAATGAACGTGGTGTTCCTGATACCAAGCTTAAGGATAGATCAAAAGACACCTGTACCCCATTGTTCAAAACGCCACTAAAACTAGCACTATCTCCTGGATTTAATGTTATGTTTCCAAAATTCATCCACCCAATTCCACCAGCACTAGGCCCTGAAGTTGGATTTGCATATGAAAATGACATTCAATTTTTCCTCCTTTTCATTTTTAAATGATAAAGCAGAGTATTCCTATTATTTAAGGAACACTCTGCTTTCATACAATGACTGTATGATGATTACCTTAACAAGTCCCCTCTATTTGGCAATCAACAACGCTTAATTTTTGTTTTAAAACTGCTTCTAGTAAAGAAATAGATGCTAACATATCTGCAACACTCTTATTAATACATAATAATTCTTGTGCACTTATTTCTCCCATTGCTGCAGCTTTTTGTATTTTAGCGCCTTCTGCATTCGCAATGGCAGCAAGTGCTGCTTGTTGTAAAGCAACAGATTCAATTAAATCATTGATTTGTTGTTGATAATCAAAACGTAAAATCAAAGTATCAAATGTGTTACTTGTTTTGCTTGCACTTACACCGTTGATATTTGCAGGGTCTACAGTATAGGTGTAGTCAACGCTAGCAACATTGACAATTGGATTTGGTAATGGCATTGTATTTACAACTGCTTTAAAGCTAATGGCAACAACGCCGCCTGGAGCAATTGGATTGGTTAATGCAATACCGGTTGTTGGTGTACCACTAAATGGTACATTTACACTAAGTGTTCCATTTACATAGTTTGTACCTGGCACAACAACATCTTTAATTACCACATTGTTTGCAGGAACATTTCCAGTATTTTTAACTGAAATCTGATACGTAATCGTATCACCTAAGAAGGATATAAATTTATTTGCACTTTTCTCGATTTCAAGATTAGCATGATTGATTTGTGTACTAGCAACACTACTTGTCGTAGTTGCACTTGCACCATTTGGTTGTGATGGATCTACCGTATATTTGTATTGTACATCCGCCACATTTTGAATAGGATTTGTTTGTGGAACACTTGTAACTTTTACTTGGAAGCTAACCACAGCACTTTCACCTGCCCCAATTGGTGCATTGAGTGTAAGATTAGGAAGCGTTCCAGTTGCTCCTGTGAGGGAACCAGCTACATATGTTGTGCCTGTTGGTATAACATCTTTTAATGTTACGCTACTTGCAGCAACATTTCCTATATTCTGTAAAGTAATCGTATACAACAAAATATCATTTACATCTGCATACGCTTTATCAACCGTTTTTGTAGCGATTACTTCTGCATGATTGATTTGTGTTGTAACTGAATTACTAGCTTCACTTCCGCTCGCACCATCAGGTTGTGCTGGATTTACGGTATACGTAAAAGAAGTAGTAGCTGTATTTACAAGCGGATTAGGTTGAGGAATAGTAGCATCCACCTTTGCTTGGAAGCTTATCGTTGTACTACCACCTGCAGCAAGTGGTGCAGATAATGCAAGAGTAGGTGGAGTTCCTGTAGCACCTATCAAAGAACCTGGAACAAACGTTGTACCTGCTGGTAAAGCATCGTTGATGATTACATTATTTGCTGCAACGTTTCCTGTATTTTGAAGTTGTAGCGTATACGTGATAACATCTCCTGTATCCGCAAAACTCTTATCTACTAATTTCAATGTCGTAATACTAGCATGATTCACTTGTATTTCAACGACATTGCTTGCACTTGTACCTGTTTGTCCATTTGGATTTTCTGGATCTGTGGTAAATGTAAAGGTAGAAGTTGCTGAGTTTAGTACTGGATTTGGTGTAGGAATAGTTGTGCCAACTTTTACTTGGAAACTTATTGTTGCACTACCTCCTGCAGCAATTGGATTTATTAATGTTAGTGTTGGAGGAGTTCCTGTAGCACCAACAAGAGAACCTGGTACAAATGTTGTTCCACTTGGCACAGCATCATTGACTACAACGTTCGATGCATCCGCATTCCCCGTATTTGTTAAGAGAATGGAATACGTAATGACATCTCCAGTATCTACAAAGCTCTTATCAGATGTCTTTTCCATTGATAAAATAGCTTCATTGATTTGTGTATTCACTGTATTACTAGATGCACTACCACTAACTCCATTAGGCTGTGCTGGATCGACTGTAAAAGTATAGTTAGTACTTGCATTATTAGGAATTGGATTAGGCGTCGGAATAGTATTACCTACCAATACCTGGAAGCTCACCATTACATTTCCACCAGCAGCAATCGGTCCAATTAGTGTTAAGGTTGGAGGAGTTCCAGTGGCACCAACTAATGAACCTGGTACAAATGTTGTTCCAGTGGGAATGATATCTGTAATCACTACATTATTTGCTGGTACATTCCCTGCATTATTTAAAGCAATGGAATACGTAATGATATCCCCAGTTTTAGCAAATTGTTTATCTACCATTTTATTCATTGTTACAAATGCTGTATTTACTTGTGTCATAACTACATTCGTAATACCACTAGTACCATTTGGAACAACTACACTTCCATAGTTAGGAATTGGATTTGTAATTGGAGTTGTCGTATTTACTTGTACTTGCCAAGTAATCGTTACCGACCCATTTGCTGGAATCGTAGTAATTGTGATACCTGTTGGTAAATCAACACCTGTATAGGCACTACTTACTGTAAGATTGCCGATATAGGTTGTTCCAGTAGGTGTTATATCACTAACAACCACATTGTTCACCGCAAAGTTGTTTGGATTTTCAACAACGATGGTATACGTTAAAATATCTCCAATATTCGCAAATTCTTTATCTACCGATTTTGTAAATTTCTCTGGTGCTGCATTCAATATTGTATACGTTACATCATCACCCAATGCAGGAGTAAAAGAAACTGGTAAAGTTCCAGTAGGAGGTACTGAGCCTGCAGGTGTTGCATTTGCTGCTGTAACAAATTGACGATAATCACTTAATACGCTTGCACTACCTGGAGCCATACTTTCATTAATGGTATACGTGTTTAAAGGGATGGCATATACGTTTGCTACTTCATTTTGAATACCATCATTTGCTCCTGTAGTTGTCACCTGATTAAATGGCGTTCCCCCAATATCAAGTACAAATTGATCACTTGGGTCAATTCTTTCACCAACATCTTTTTGTATACGTACACGTGTAACTGCAAATCCCAATGCAATTGCTTGACGGCTATCGACAGGACTAGTCAATGTCATCACTACCTGTGTAGGTGTTTGCGTATAGAGTACATAGGCAGCGGATGCTAAAAAGCTAGTCCCTGTTATAACTGCTGTTTGAGTATTTAGTCCTGTTAATGCTGGAGGATTCCCTCCTAACTGTGCTAACTGTTTCCATGTACCACCATTGGTATTCCACTGCCATTGTTCATTCGTATTGGTCCGTTCTGCATCCGCTAGAATTAATGTATATTGTGGAATTGGATTACCTAAAGAGTCCTTGACAACAATGTTTGAAACAGTAAGCGTTGAAACACCAGGCAATGCTTGTAACACACTGTCAAATGTTGCATTACCCGCAATTCCTGTATATCCTGCAACACCAAATTCTGCTCCTGGAAATGTAGGAACAGGTGTTGCGACAAAGGCTCTTGATTGTCCTGAAATTGCCGTTAGTGTTAAATCAAATGAGATGGTAGTTCCATCGACTAAAGTACCACCAAGACCTGTTACTGTTGTGTTTGGATTTAATGTTAAATTTCCAAAGTCATACCAACCAATAGCACCAGCACTTGGTCCTGAGGTTGGGTTTGCATAAGAAAAAGGCATAAGTTATCACTCCTTTAAGTTTTTTAACTTGTTTGACAAATGGTACTTTTGAATAGCTCTAATTTCGCTTTCAAAGCAATTTCTAAACCAATCACCGTATCAACTGCATTTTTTACAGATGCATTAACGGCTAATAACTGCTGAACACTTACACTAGGTGAAGAAATTACTTTCTGCAACTTCTCACTCTCTGCATTAAGAATATGTGCAATTGCGGATTCCTCGATTGCAATTGATTCAATAATATCCCCTACCGATTCTTCACGTGTAATGGTTCCAGGTTGAATGACAGGCATTCCCATATACGTCCCCTCCTTTTCTTGAATAAAGAATTTATCCATGGCGATGGCATAACAGTTTACATTGTTAGCTCATCTGATTTAGTGTATGTATGAAAATAAAAAACAACTATATCATTTGTCACTATTATGTTCCCTTATTTTATTTTTGAAAGTAAACACTCTTTTCACATAATCTTCATAAAGCAAACAAGTCCACTACACCTTCTTCCTCTATAATACTGCTTGAAAGAAGGTGCTGCATATGCAGAACACATTTGAAAGAACAGAAAAGAAATACGTGCTTACCCAAGCACAATGTAAAGCATTTTATAAAGCCATACTCCCTTATATAGAACCAGATGAGTATGCACAGTATTCCATATATAATATTTATTTTGATACTGAACACTTTGACTTGATCCGTAATTCCTTAGATAAACCTCCCTATAAAGAGAAACTTAGAATGCGTTGTTATGAGATGGCAAATGAAGAAACAAAGATATTTGTAGAGTTGAAAAAGAAATACGATCATACAGTGTTTAAACGTCGTGTTATCTGTTCCCTAGAAGAAGCAAACAATCTTATTTATAAACACAAACCACTCCATAATCAAACACAGATTGTACAAGAAATCTTATACTTCCTAGATTTCTACCAACCAACTCCTAAGTTGTTCCTAAGTTATGATCGTTTGGCCTATCATGGTACACAAGATTCCTCTTTACGTATTACTTTTGATCAAAATATCCAATATCGAACACATGATTTAACTTTGACAACGAATGTACAAAATCATTCCTATTTTCAACAAGAAGAAGTCTTAATGGAAATCAAAGTCGCAACTGCTTTTCCCCTTTGGTTAACAAACATTTTATCAAGTATGGAAATTTATCCAGCTTCTTTCTCGAAGTATGGAAAAATTTATTCTCAAAAATTATTCCCAGAACATAGAAAGGAGTTTACTCATGTTTCTTAGTATATTATCAGATAGTACAAGCACTCTAACACTTCAAACGACTCTATTATGCACCCTTACTTCCCTTGTCTTAGGGATAGCATGTGCAATGATTTATCGAAATGAAGAGCGTTACTCTAGAAATTTTACGGTATCCATGATGATACTTCCTACCCTTGTTCAATTTGTCATAATGTTGGTAAATGAAAATCTTGGTACTAGTGTTGCGGTATTGGGGACATTTTCCCTTGTGCGTTTTCGTAGTGTTCCAGGTTCATCAAAAGAGATATGTTATGTATTCTTAGCAATGGCAATAGGTTTGGCTACGGGTATGGGCTATATAGGATTTGCGGTTTTATTTACTTGTATCATTTTATGTATTCTTTTTATAGTTCGCAAAATACATTTAAAAGATCCATTAGAAACACAAAAGGATTTACGTATTACAATTCCTGAAAATTTGGATTATACAGAAATCTTTAATGATATTTTCGAACACTTTGTGAAACGAGAGAATCTTATTAAAGTGAAAACAACCAATTTGGGTAGTATGTTTGAATTACATTATGAAATTGAGTTGAAAAAAGATGCGAAAGAAAAAGAACTCATAGATGCAATTCGTACACGTAATGGAAACTTAACAGTCATATGTTCCCGTGTAAAAATCACTCATGAAGAACTGTAGGTGAGAACATGAAGAAAACATTCTATATGGTATGTATATGTGCATTCCTTTTACAAGTTTTGAGTGGATGTTCCTCTTTTGAAGAAAACAAAGAAATACAAAATGAAACAAGCAAAAGTACTACTACATCTACAAGTATTATTGCCTATGATGAACATGATTTGGATGAGGATTATAGTGATGAAGAGGCACATAAGATTACATTTAATAAAACAAGTGTAGAAGGTGAAGGTGTTCGTGTGAGTGGTACAACAATCACCATTACAAACGCTGGTACTTATATTTTCAGTGGAACTTTAGAAGATGGAAATATCAATGTGGATAGTTCCACAGATGCTCTCATAAGGATTGTGTTAGACGATGCAAGTATCACTTCATCCTCAACTGCACCTATTTATGTAAAACAAGCAGATAAGGTGTTACTCACATTAGCCAAGGGGACAACAAATACCCTTAGCGATACGAAAGAATACTCTGGAGTTGTGGACAATGAACCAAATGCGACCATTTTTTCTAAAGATGATTTAACGATAAATGGAAGTGGTACCCTAATTGTACAAGCACAGTATAATAATGGAATACAGAGCAAAGATGATTTAAAAATTATACATGGAACTATCCAAGTTACTTCTCAAAACCATGGTCTAGTTGGCAAAGATGTACTTGCCATAAGAGATGGAACCATCACAATTGATGCACAAGGAGATGGTATGAAAACTACCAATGCGACCGATCAAGACAAGGGTATTCTTTGTTTAGAAGAAGGAAGTGTAACTATCCAGGCTCAACAAGATGGTATGCAATCTGAAAACACATTGTATATTTATGGTGGAAATATTGAAATCACTTCTGGAAATGGAAGTAGTAACGGCACTAAAATGCGCAATGAGGCTGGATTTAATCCTTTTGAACAGAACACGAACAACGAAACACAAGATAGCGTGAGTATGAAAGGAATTAAAGCAACCTCTACCATAACAATAACGGGTGGTAATATATCCATCAACAGTGCAGATGATACACTACATGCAAACGATTCCATAATAATTGAGGATGGAACCCTTAATTTAGAAAGTGGTGATGATGGTATTCATGCGGATCAAAACGTAACCATTCAAAAAGGAACGATTACCATTTCTCAGTCTTATGAAGGAATCGAAGGTAGCGACATTTCCATAAATGGTGGTACCATACACGTTGAGGCAAGCGATGATGGTATCAACGCATCCACCTCTACATCCTCTACGCCTTCCCTTTCTATCACAGGTGGTTATATCTATGTGGAGTCAGATGGAGATGGCCTTGATTCCAATGGAAACATCACCATGAGTGATGGAACTCTTATTGTGAACGGTACGCAAAGTGGTGGAGATGGCGCTTTAGATTTTGATGGAACCTTTGCGATAAGTGGTGGTACTTTCATCGCATCTGGAAGTAGCGAAATGTTACAATGTCCAACCGATGTATCAAATGGAAATTTAGCTCTGATTGCCTTCACTGCTTCACAAGCGGATATGGTTCATATTCAGGACAGTGATGGTAACGCAGTAATAACCTATCAACCAACTCGTTCTTATCAAGTGCTTACGATATATACAAACAAACTCAAAAGTGGAAGTACGTATCAAATACGAACAGGTGGAAGTTCTCAAAATGGAAAAGATGGCATATATGATGACTCCCTTTACACTGGTGGAAGTCTATATCAAGAGTTTACAATAGAGACTACTACAACTACCATTGGCAATATAAGCACTCGTGGAAATACGATGGGTGGAGGTCCTGGCTTTCGATAAGTACATACAAAAAAAAATCGCGTGTTCACATGCGATTTTCTTGTATATAATCTTTTAATGCCAAACATCCTTCTACTACATCTTTATACGTTTCTTCAAAATTCCCACTGTACCAAGGATCCGCAATCACACCCTTACGATGTGTATAACTTAACAGGGTGTGAATTTTGTTCTCTGGGTCTCCATTACAAATACGTATCATATTCGAAATGTTTGCTTCATCCATTCCTATTAAAAGATCATACGTATCATAATCCGCTTTCGTCATCACCCTTGCGGCTCTTCTTGTATAGGGAATATGATGTTTATCCAGCATCCTCTTTGTACCTCTATGCGTATCATTTCCAATTTCTTCCCTACTCGTTGCGGCAGAAGCGATCATGTAGTCTTCCTTATTTTCCTTTACCAAATCTTTCATTACAAATTCCGCCATGGTAGAACGACATATGTTTCCATGACAGACGAATAGTATTTTCATCATCTTTGCATATCTCCTTATATCTTGTTAAATTCTTTGTTTATCAGCCTTTAGACATATATGTTTGAAATACTTTTCCCAATGCAAGGCTACCACAGTTGCAAGCAGAAATTAAAAAAGGTTTTTGCGAATTAAATCATCATCTAATATCATTCAACCACGACCCTCACTTTGTAGCTTAATAAGCCAACCTTTAGCATCTGATAGCTTTACTTTGTCAATCCGCATATTATTAAATACTTCTTTTTTGATGAGGTTGATGACAAAGTTATAATTTGCTTCAGTGTTATGTCTTACGCCAGTCTTTTGTGATACGTTTTTCCTTTTCACATAGTGGTATATCATCCTTTACTGCTACTGGAATCGTGTCCGTTTTAACAAATTCCAACTATGAATATATTTCGATCTCCTGCATTATCTATGTACTTATACATATATCGTCCATCTTTACGTTGGCCTCTCCATTGTGTGAAATACGATTTTTATTATCTCGTCTTTTTTCACTCATCTTATCAATCCTCTCTTAACTGAAAGAGCCTTAATATGATATAAAAAGTATAGCATATCAAAAGCTCGTTAACTATATCAAATTGTTTTCGTTTTATCTGTATTCGATTACCACTCCGTATGAATCGACTGGCATTTCTATTCTCTTTTCTCCAATGCACAAATAGCGTGACGCTTCTTCAATCGTCATGGGATAGCGTTTCAATATTGGAATGATTTATGTTTAACTTTGGGAAGAAAAACTGTGAATATATCTATTGGTAACTGTAAATGTGTCGTATGACTTACTCTTCGGTTTCAGCGTCAAAGATGATACTGATATAGTCAAGCTTGATTGTTAAATACTCTCGTTTTGCTATAACTTATTTCTCCTTTCCTTTTTGCACTTTAGAAACATTGCAAAAACCTCTGTAAATGCTAATTTAAGCCAGATTTCAATTACCAGTTGTGTATCACAAAGTGGTGTTACAATATCTCCCCTGCACAGACGCCTAAAAGCGTTTTTCCTGCGGTTAACATGCTAACCGCTTTGGAAGCATCCATCAGGTTAGGTCAGCGAACATATGAATGTTAAGGTGTCTGTAAAATTTATTAACATTCAGATAAAAGCAATACAGAATTCACAGTATGAATTGACGCTTTATAAAGATACTAACTGCAAAATTGTAGAGTAAATGAATGCGTGTACTTCTCAAATAAGATTTGTACGCTTATTTATCTAATATGTTGAAATTATATTTTCAAAATGATAAAATTATCATATTATGAAGTAGGAGGATCCCCATAGTGAACAAAAAATTGATGGAAGTAATGACGAATCCTATAAAATGCAAATTGTTGTTTGAGATAAATTCTTGCAAGCAGACAACTGCAAAACATTTAGCTGAAAAATTCAGTGATATACCACAGGCTACATTATATCGCTATCTAAAGAAAATGACTGCTGATGGTATACTGAAGATCGTAGAGGTAACTCAAGTTAGAGGAGCAGTAGAAAGAACATATAGTGTCGCTATTAATCTATCGAAGGAGGGAGCCAAAATTATAAGCAACAATTCAGGTGAAGCTTATATGCAGGCATTTACCCAATATGTCTTAGGTTTTATAAAATTATTTCAAGAATATTGTAATAGTGATAACATTAATATTCAAGAAGATAAATCTGGATTTTCGCTTGCTCCAATTTATCTAACAGATGAAGAGTTAGAAAAAGTGGTAACAAGCATACATGAAACTATAAAACCTCATAGAGACAATGAACCTGCGGAAAATAGAAAGCTACGCTCTATCGGCGTGATTGTTTCTCCCCCTACAAAAAAATAATGTTTAGTATATCTCCCATTTCTTCTTTGTGTAAATGGGAGATTTTATTTGACTCAACATTATCATTATGATATTATTATCTCGATGATAATAAAAATGGAGGTAATCAATATGATTAAGAAATGTATCATTATCACAATCGTTTCCTTTGTTCTGTTAATGGCTTTAACTTTTATACTGCCTCAGTCAATCTCATTGCACTTTGGTATGACTGGTTCTGGTCCAGAAGTAAACAAATACTTTATTTTGTTGTTTACACCTGTACCAGCTTTAATTTACTGGGCAACGATAAAAAAGTATAAACGATAGATCTAGGAGGATAAAATCAATGAGCAATGTGTTAGAAATTAGAAATTATTCCAAAATATATTCTGATAACAAGAAAGCTGTTGATAATCTAAGCCTTACTGTTAAGGCTGGTGAAATTCATGCTTTTATTGGTCACAACGGTGCTGGCAAAACAACTACTATCCGTGCCATTGTTGGGATTATGGACTTCAACGAGGGAGAAATTTTTATTGACGGTCATTCTGTGAAAAATGACCCTGTAAAATGTAAGTCAATCACGGCTTATATTCCTGACAATCCAGATATATATGATTATGTAACAGGAATACAATATTTGAACTATATGTGCGATATGTTTTCGGTACCTGCAAAAGAACGAACTGTAAAAATTCAAAAATACGCAGATATTTTTAAAATTACAGCAAATCTAGGTGATTTAGTTAGTTCGTATTCTCATGGCATGAAGCAAAAGCTTGCCTTGATAGGGGCTTTTGTGTATAATCCAAAACTTTTAATTTTAGATGAACCGTTTGTAGGTCTTGACCCAGAAGCGTCCTTTCATTTAAAAAAAATCATGCGTGAACTATGCGAAACAGGTACAGCAATCTTTTTCTCAACCCATGTTCTCGAAGTCGCAGAGAAATTATGCGACAAGGTTTCTATTATCAATGGAGGCAAATTGATAGAAAGTGGCACTATGGAAGAAATTAAAGGTAGCCATAGTCTTGAAGATGTGTTTATGGAGGTCATAGAAAATGATAAGTAAGTATACATACCTTTTGAGAATGCAACTATACAACCTGTTTGGCATGAACCGTTTATTTCATTCACATGACGCAAAAGAAAAACAACGTACTGCCATTGTGGGAGGGTTAGGATTGGTTGCCATTTCTATTCTTATTACTTATATAGCAAAGTTTAGCAACAGCATGGCAGAAGCTGGTTTAACTGAGGCACTGCCCACTATTATGGTTGTAATTTGCTCCGTAGCGACCTTAGTACTCACTTTTATAAAAAGTACAGGTGTGCTTATCGGTCTAAAAGATTATGATATGGTTATGTCTTTACCAGTAAACAGCCTTGCAATTGTAATGAGCAGAATAACAATGCTGTACTTAATCAATTTAATAATTGGCTTTATTGCCATGTTACCATCAAGCATCGTGTATATTATTTATGCACAACCAGCGTTCAGCAATTATCTATATTTGATTGGAGCTTTACTTTTTACACCTATCATTCCTATGATGATTTCATTGTCGTTGGGAGTTTTCATTGTTGCCGTTTCATCGCACTCAAAGCATAAAAATATTTTTTCTCTTGTTTTGAGTACCGTAGGCGTATTAGGAATTGTTTATGCGTCTACGAAAACTCAGTCTATGAATGCTTCTCAGATTGCTAATTTAGGAGAAGCTATGACAAATGCTATTAATCAGTTCTATCCACCTGCAACCCTTTTTTCAAATTCACTTTTGTACAATGACTGGATAAGCTTTATTATTTTCACCAGTAGTTCTTTAATATTGGGAATTGTTTTTGTTGCCATTGTTTCCTACTTTTATAAAACACTGAATACTTCTGTATTCTCTCAGCATACCAGTAGAAATTATAAGTTGGTTGAATTGAAAAGGTCTTCTCCGTTTATGGCTTTATATAAGAAAGAGATAAATCGTTTAACTTCATGTACCATTTATGCCTTAAATTCATGCATTGGAATTATACTTCTCTTTGTTGTATCTGTAATGGCAGTGTTTTTTATGCCAGCTTCATTCAAAGCGCAAATAGAAACAATGGGAATTCTGAAAGTTATTCAAAATGTCTTACCAGTTGCGTTGGCTATTTTTGTTAGTATGACTTCGACAACGGCTGCTTCACTTTCATTGGAGGGTAAGAACCGTTGGATTATGTGTTCTGCGCCTACAAAAGCTCAAACAATCTATAATGCAAAAATTGCTGTTAATCTAACGGTTATATTGCCAGTATTACTGATAAGTACCATTTTATTGAGAATTGCGTTTCCCTTATCATTGGAAAATACTTTGCTTATGTTTATTACTCCAACCATATATGCATTTTTTATTTCAGTTCTAGGAATGTTTTTGAATATAAAATTTCCGAAATATGATTGGACAAGTGAATATTATGCTGTAAAGGGCGGTGCAATTTCAGTCTTAGCAACCGTAGGGGCAGGAATGGCTAGTAGTTTAATTCCTTTATATCTTTGCATTTTCTTTTCTAAATACAGTATGCTGATCATGATTGGAATTACAATAGCTATATTAATGGCAACAATCATAATTTATCAAGCAGTTTGCAAAACAGAATTGTACATGATATAAAAATGAATGAGCCATTGCTTGACTACAAGTTTAAAGCACTGTCAGATATGACGAGACGAGAAATTTTGTGCTTTCTAAAAAACGGTAAAAAATGTGCTGGTGATATTGTAAATCAGTTCTCTATAACTGCCCCGTCAATTTCTTATCACCTAAATATTCTAACAAAAAGTAAGCTGATTTCAGCTCATAGAAATAGAGGATTTATCATATACGAGTTAAACACTACAGAATTAAATGAGGTCATGGAATGGTTGGATAACATAATGTTTATGTAAAGGAGATGAAATTCTGCTGTGTCTAAATGGGGGCGAGATACAGCTTATCCAAAAATTGCAAGTTTCTATGACATTACCATTCAAAAATTATTATCTGATGCATAGTTAGTAGCTTATTTAAGTTGTGTAATAACTATAGATGCTAATTAACTAGAAAAATTTCTTTAGCTAGTATGCTACTTTATTAAAAAATTGAATAAGATTGAAGATTTTCGATCAATTGAAAAGCGTTTGTCAGTTATGCTATACGGAAGTGATTATATAGGATAATTTTAATAGTAGAGTTCACGGAAAATGAAGAATCTATTTACCAAGAAACAGTAAAATGGTTATCACATAAACTTTCTGTCCCCCGTTAAACTCATAGAACACAAGAGTAATTTCATAATTAATATATTTACTCTAACTATAAAAGATAAGAATGGAAACCATTTACAATTAACATTTAAGGAATTTGACTTCATTCATTAGGAAGTCAAGAAAGAAGATAAAACCCAACCAAGACTAACCGTACTACATTATTACAGGCCTGGGCATCGGATATGAATTTGCACGATGATAAAATAAAGCAAGACAGTCTACTGATTTAGATTGCCTTGCTTTTATCTATATTTTTATCATCTTTACAAAACTCCTTAAATCTTTGTTTCCCAACTAGATTATCTTTAAACGTTCCACCTATTACAATAGCCTTGCTACACCTTCATAGATAAATTTTTTTCAGTATATTATGTAAATCTGTGCCATCCACAGTATCTGGTACAAATTCACTGGTTAAGATATCATCTATAAAAGTTTGTATGTCAGTCTTTACCATACCCGTTACCTCGAGTTTTTCATCCGGTGGTAAAAGCTTGACTAAATTAGCAATATCTTTGCAATGCTTTTTTATATGTCGAGATTGACCTTCTTCTCCTTGTTTTTTTCGTTCTATAAGTTCACACCAAGCTTTGGCTTTAAACGGTATAAGATATTTTTCATCTAAAACTGAAATACCATCAATTATACGTTTGCCATTTATCATAAACTGATAGTAATCGTCATTTAACAAAATAGCTGACAAGCTTGATATTTCATCTGAAACATGAAGAGGAACCAAATGAATATCTTTTGGTAAAAAAATGTTTGGATTACGCGAAAACAATTCAATCATCTTGGGGAAATCATTATTTTTTGGATTTTTAAACCTATAAAAACATTTCTTTTCCTGACCAACTTCAACATCATATCCAGCATCTCTGATGAATTCCCATAATTTCTGTCCAAATTCACCACTTATATTCTCAATAACAAGTACAATATCTAAATCCTTTGTTGTTCTAAAAAATTTTCCAATTTCATCAAAAATAATAGCACAAGCTGTACCTCCAATAAGTACATAATTGCTATCATATTCCTTAAAGAATTCTCTAAATTTATGCAATCCGTTTATACTAATCATTATATTCCTCCAGTAGCTCCTCTAAAGCAATTTGTATTCTTTCGTCTTCACTATCTCTAAGCTCTGCATATAAAGATATAACATCGATGTAGTGAGTTGTAGATAAAAAACCTGGATTATATTTAAACTGTTCTATGAGTAAATACTCCTTTGAATCAATGTCGTATTTATTAATAAAACAAGTGTTCCCCATCCTCTTTATTTTTTCAGATGTTGTAGCAAGAAAACCTACACTTGGTTCATTCAAAGATGTTCCTAATTTTGCTAATGCAGTTTCATTAGAAGCAAACATATCACTACAATCTAAACTATACTTGCAAAAAAATATCTTTTCTACAGGATTAAAAAGATATTTCTTCCCGTTTTTCCACATCGTTTTCCTATCCATCGTTTTATATATTTTTCTTGTGGTATTGCCTTCTGTATAAAGCAATTTCCGGCTTACCAATTCTGCCAACGCACGATTGAGTGTAATTTTAGAATATGGTATTTCCATAGCTAATCGTGGAGCATTTGTTTCTTTTACATTATTTAATAAAAGATAAATATAAGTTACCTGTGCTGCTATGGAAAACTTTTCTGCATAATCTTTCGCTACAATTTCTCTCTGACTTAAATTTATCATTATATTAGGAATATATACTTGATTGTCTGGCTGAATAAAAGGAATTTGATTTCTGATTAACATATTTCTTTGAGATAAACGTAAACTTTCAAAAATAAAGATCGGCATTGATTCTAAGTAACTATATATTTGTTTAATTTGCTTTTTTAGCTGATTTATATTGATATCTTGTTTTTTTAATGGGTTAACTAAAACATAAGACCTATCGTCATTAGGAATTTTTATAAAATGAAATTCATATATCTCCATCATATACATAGGGATAGAATTGTTATTTTTTTCAGATTCAATTTTTGAGTTAGTTCCAAATATTTCTTTCAAATAGTTCAAAGTGTTTTCCATAACTCCGCCTCCATTACATCATCATTATATCACAGTGTATGATGTAATACAATTATTATGGTGTAATACAGCTTTTTCATCCATTACATACAAATTTTAAAGATAACATATAGAATCATATAATCACAAATTCTCCCTTATTACTATCTCTCTAGTGACCTACTCCCACCACTTATACTATAATATCACCTTGAAGTGGTAGACTTATCCTTGAACTTCATCAAAAATACAAATATTACGCCCCCCAAACACTTGAAAAAAAATGCTACGTTTTACTAAATACAAGTTTGTCTAATTCTTATAAAATCATCATAGTGATTCCGATTGGCGCTCAACGAATACTATACCTTGAAACAATTGATCAAGTTTACATTCCATAATATACTACTACTCTAATATCCTATCTCCACTGAATCAAAATGAAAATTCAATAAGGATTTATATATCCATTCACTAAATTCTATAAATTTATAATGTTTAGTTTTTGAAATCATTGCTATTTTTTCTATTAATATTGTTACACTTCTTTTTGTGCAACTGATTCTAGCAAGTATTTATACTCATCATATAAACCTGAAAATGCTGTACTTCCCAAATAGCTTTAGACAATAAATTTCTCTACTGCTTATACAAAGGTACGTAATCAAGGTTCTTAGATATTAAATTTAAATCCATTTCCAATAGAGCAACAATTCGCTTACGTAGTGTTATATAGTTCTTTTATACTGCTTACCATAAAACGTATGATTATTCATACTATTTCCTTCTAAATCAAATTTATAGAATAGCAAACTCAAGCTCAAATAACAACTTTCCTATGATTCTGCTATATTCCATATGTTCTCATCTATTTTCCTATGGATAAACTATCACAATATTTCCTTTGTTTAACTACCTCACCTACATATTATTTGATACGTTAGCTTGCTATAGTTTTTTACTATTATGTTAACTAAAGCTTCACTTTCTCTACCAAAACCATTATAGTACTATTTCAAAAAAAGAATACGCACACTCACCAATTTAGATTATATAAACACACGAATACCTCTCGTCTGAAAAAAACTTATTATACTGGAAGTATTCTATCACGAATAATGGTATAATATACGTTAAGGTAAGGTGATTTCATGGAATTGACGTCTGCACAAATTAAAGATTTCGCGGGTAGTGAAGAGCTCTATCAAAGGGCAGAAACAATGGTAAAGGAAGGGCGTATCGTATCTCTTGATATCGATGATTTTAGTAATCCACAATTGATACTAATCAATGCGACCATTAAAGATGAGAAACAATATCATGAAGTGAATATGTCGATTGAAAAAGACGATGAGATTGTACGTGCCCATCTATGCAATTGTAAAGAACATCAAACAAAATTAACCTGTGCACATTGTTGTGCAGTCCTATTAAAAGTAAAACAAGATCAAGAGTCCATGCAAAAACAGGATCAACCTGTACAAGCTAGTATTGTACATGATAACTATGCATTGCATGTTATGAACGCTTATGAGGAACAAATCGTTTATTCTTCTTTGGCTATGAATTTAAAACAGTCCATTCATGTAGAACCTGTATTAGAACTACGAAAAAAGAAGATTATGGCGCTTACCTTAAAGGTTGGAAATGAGAAACGCTATATTGTAAAGGATATCCGTGGTTTCTTAGATGATATCGCACAGAACGTAAAAAAGAGCTATGGAAAAGATTTAGAATTTCTCCATAACTTACACAGTTTTGATGAAGAAAGCCAAGAACTGATTCAGTTTATGATTCGCCATAGTTATGATATTTTATACTTTGAACATAATGAAGCTTTGCAAAGTTGTCCCCAAGCGCGCAATCTGTGTTTTACTCCAGATGCATTGGATGAGTTTTTCACAATGTATAATGGAACGGATGTAATGCATCGTATGAAAGAAAAGATGCTTATCAATATGCGTTTTCAAGATGGAAACCCAAAGCTTCAGTTAGAAGTAAAAAGAAAAGAAGATGAATCTTTTGAAATTAGCTTGAATACGACGGATTTCAGGGTACTAGAAGGTAGATCTCACATCTATGTATTGATGGATCATATCTTATATCGTTGTGATAAAAAGTATTCAAAAGATTGTGTGTTATTGTTAAATGCATATGTACAAAAGAAAAGCTCAATGCTTATTTCTCATGATTTTATGCGTAATTTCTATAATAGTGTGCTGATGAACGTAAAACATCATATTCCTATTATTGGTGATGATATCAGTGAGTATGCACCACTACCACTCGAATGTAAAGTCTATATTGATATGCCTAAACATAATGTGATTAGCGCAAAATTGTTATACTGTTATGGAAATGAAGAATACAATGCATTTTCTACGAACACATTAAGTTCTTCTCGTTCCTTTCATGAAGAGATTGCGACACGTCTTGTCTTTACAAAATATATGAAACGTATTGATGGGTTAGAAGGTCTTGCGTATATCGAACATTCTCAGGATGCAATTTATGAGTTTTTAGATAAGGGTATTGAAGAACTTTCTAACACGTGTGAAATTTACGCAACAGATAAATTTAAAAAGCTACAAATCAAAGACAGTGTCAATATTTCTATGGGTGTACGTATTGAAAGTGATTTATTAGAAATCAATTTTGATACCTTTGACTTTCCAGTTGAGGAACTTTCTCAAGTATTGGAAGCATATCGTTTGAATAAACGTTATTATCGTATGAAGAATGGTTCTTTTGTGAACATCGAAGATAGTGCACTACAAGAGTTATCTAGTATCCTAGAAGGAATTCATGTGGGTGATAAAGAAATCAGCAGTGGAAGTGTGAAAGTACCAAAATATCGTTCCCTCTATATCGATAACAATTTAAAAGATACCAATCAAATCAAAGTAGATCGTGATTCTTCTTTTAAAGATATTGTACGCGGTGTTCATAACGTTGCGGATAGTGATTTTCAAGTACCTGAATCACTAAAGGGTATTTTACGTAATTATCAAAAGGTTGGATTTCGTTGGTTAAAGACTATGGCAGCATATGGTTTTGGAGGAATCCTTGCGGATGATATGGGAATTGGTAAAACTATTCAAGTAATCACCTTGTTAGAAGATGAGAAGCTACAACATCCAAAGACTTTATCTCTAGTAGTTTGCCCATCCTCTTTGATTTTGAACTGGGAAAGTGAGATTCATAAATTCTCTAAGATTTTATCTTGTATCCTCATATCAGGAACGAGTGAAGAAAGAAAACAACAGATCAAAGATTGTAAAAACTATGATATTGTCATTACAAGCTATGATTATATAAAACGAGATATGGAATACTATGCAGATATTACCTTCACTTATGAAATCATAGATGAAGCACAATACATTAAAAATCATTTAACAAAGAATGCTTTAGCAGTAAAAGCCATACAATCCAAACATCGCTTTGCGCTGACTGGTACACCAATTGAAAATTCCCTAGCAGAATTATGGTCAATCTTTGATTTCTTAATGCCTGGATATTTATTCAGTTATCATTATTTTAAATCAGAGTTTGAATTTCCGATTGTAAAAGAACAAGATCAAGCTACTTTAAAAGAGTTAAAGAGAATGGTAGAACCATTTATCTTAAGACGTATTAAAAAAGATGTATTAAAAGAATTGCCTGAGAAAGTAGAACACACGATGTTAGTGGAAATGGATGATGAATCTCGTAAACTATATATGGCAAACCTAAGTATGATACGACAAGATTTACAAACCAATTTCAAAGAAAAAGGATTTGAAAATAGTAAGATTATGATTTTGAGTATGCTTACTAGATTGCGTCAGATTTGTTGCGACCCTCGCTTACTATATGAGAATTATCATGGGATAGGAAGTAAAGTAGAAGCCTGTGTAGAGTATATTGAAAGCTGTATCTCTTCAAATAAAAAAGTGCTTTTATTCTCTCAGTTTACATCTCTTTTATCACTTATCCAAAAAGAACTCGAAAAAAGAGAAATTGATTTCTATTTATTAAAGGGAAGCACACCAAAAATCATGCGACAACAATACGTGAATGCGTTTAATACAGATGCGACTCCAGTCTTCTTGATTTCCTTAAAAGCAGGAGGAACTGGATTAAATTTAACCAGTGCTGAAGTTGTTATTCACTTTGATCCATGGTGGAATGTATCCGCTCAAAACCAAGCAACAGATCGTGCTTATCGCATTGGTCAACACAACAATGTACAAGTAATTAAACTAATTGCGAAAGATACCATTGAAGAAAAGATCATGCATCTACAAGAGTTAAAACAAGATTTAAGTGATTCTATCATTCACCAAAATGAAGGTATTATTACGCGTATGAACGCAGATGAAATATTAAATCTATTCGAATAACAAGCCAATACTTCTTAGTATTGGTTTTTACACATAATTTTGCGTAAGATACATACATAAAGAATAGGTGAACTTATGAAAAAAAATCTGCTATTCTATAATTCATTAAATCCAAAACAATATCTACAAGTCCTACTAGAAAACTATCCATATGATATTGATGCCTCTATGGTTTATTCTCTTTGTAATAAACACCCCTATCCTCATCCTGTACTATGTTCTTTTATTTCATATTATAAAGATGTGATCAAGATTCGCATCACTTCAAACCAACAAGAATGTTGTCCTTCCCTTCTTCCACTCTTTTTAAAAATGAGTTTATTATCACAAAAAGATAGTGGATTATTACGTAGCTATCCCTTTAATTTCCAAGCCGTTTTCTTTGTAGGAAAACATACTTTTTCACATCCTTATGCACATCTTCCATTTCAAAAGATCCCTTGTATTGATCGTGTCGTATTACATGATAAGATAAAACTTTGTATGCCACCTTATGAAGAAATTCCCATTCATAAAAGGACAAGTTTTATCTATCGTGATATTAGTATGGATGCCTCTGATTATGTATCAATTAGTATTCAAATCACACATAAACAAGGGATGATATTCTTATCAAAACAATGTGCCTCATTGGCTATTCCTTTGTTTCGTATGTACCATACGACCACACCTTCCATTCATCAAGATTTTTTACTGATTTTTGGATTAAAAGATCAAAGCACTTGTATGGAATACTATGTGGATGAAACCAATGATATGTACATTGGACTAGCAAAGGGAGATGAGCGTATTCATCATTTCCTACATTTAAAACACATGCTTCTTACCTTATATAATGCACTTTGTGTTCACCAACATGATCTACCTATTCATGCCTCTATGATAGAATTCTTTTATCAAAAAAAACAATATGGTTTTTTATTTGCGGGAGAAAGATGTAGTGGAAAGTCTGAAATGTTGGATGCATGTGTACAAGTACTAAAAAAACAAAACATGCAATATCAAGTCTTGTTTGATGATTTTGGAACGCTTCATTATCTTGATAATGAAATTGTTTCAACTGCCATTGAAATAGGTGCCTGTAAAGCATTGAGTGTACCTCCATTTCAAGATATATTTACGAGTTATCATGATGGTATTCTTTTAGAGGAAGATACTACCCAATATCATTTTATACTTCCGCTTGTTTCTTTTGAAGATACCATTCACTTTCATAGAGTTACACACTTTTTCTATTTAGATGATACAAAAAGAGCTGCATTTCAAGAACCTTTAGAATCCATGAATGATGTAAACCGTTCCTTCTTTTACAATGCTTTTGGGTGCACACAGGAAAGTCAACTCATCCATGATTTAATAGAAGAATTCATTACAATGATCTTTGTATCAAATATTCCACTGTATCCTCTATACACACGTGCGACTCCTTTTCAAAAACAAACAATTTATAAGCGCTTAGCAAATGAAATATTCCATAAAATACTTGGATAAACATTGCTTAATTATGGGCTACAAGCTATACTTATAGTAGTAAATTTAGCGGAGGATCAGACATGGAAACGAAAGAAATCATTGATGAACTTGGGATGAAGCGTTCACTTACACGTATCACCCATGAAATCATTGAGCATAATAAAGGTATCAAAGATGTCGTATTGATTGGCATTAAGACACGTGGTGAGATTTTGGCAAATCGTTTGCGGGATAATATCTTACTTGTGGAGAATTATGAAGTGCCTTGTTATGCGCTGGATGTCTCACATTGGCGCGATGACAAAGAAACAACAACACCAATTCCAGAAATGGAATTGCCTGTAAAAGACAAACATGTCATTCTAGTTGATGATGTGTTGTTTAAAGGTAGAACGGTGCGTGCTGCCATGGATGCGATTATGCATTTTGGACGTGCAAAGGAAATTCAATTGGCTGTTTTAGTAGATCGCGGGCATCGTGAACTTCCTATTCGTGCAGACTATATTGGAAAGAATATACCAAGTTCGCTACAAGAAGTAATTCGTGTAAAAGTTAAGGAAATAGATGATATAGATGGTATCTATATCAGTAAATAAAGGTGGAAAAAATGGAAAAAGAATATGTATTGAAGTTTGCGAAAGAGTTATTATCAATTGATTCTCCTACAGGATTTTGTGATAAAGCAATACGCTTTGTGGAGAGTACAGTTACAGAATTAGGATATCCATGTAAAAGAACACAAAAAGGAAATTTGCTTATCTATGTAGATGGTAAGGATACGTCTAAAACAGTGGGTCTATGTGCGCATTGTGATACCTTAGGTTTGATGGTTCGCTCTATCAAAGATGATGGTAAACTTGCCTTAACTAATATTGGTGGACCTATCATTCCTACATTGGATGCGGAGTACTGTCGTATACATACAAGAGATAACAAAACTTATACAGGAACGATCTTATCTACTTCTCCTGCGGCTCACGTATATAAAGATGCCTCCAGTAAGGTTCGTGAGATTGCAGAGATGGAAGTACGCATTGATGAAGTCGTAAAGAACAAGGCAGATGTGGAAGCATTGGGTATACAAAATGGTGATTTTGTAGCGATTGATCCAAAGGTTCAAATTACAGAAAGTGGGTTTATCAAATCACGCTTTTTGGATGATAAAATAAGTGTTGCGATTCTTGTGGGTGTGTTAAAAGAGCTAAAAGATAAGAATATAACACCAGCACATAATGCTATCTTTATGATGAGTACATATGAAGAAGTAGGACATGGAATGTCTTATATTCCAGAAGAAATTAGTGAACTTCTTGCGGTGGATATGGGATGTATCGGTTTAGACTTAGCATGCAGCGAATATGATGTTAGTATTTGTGCAAAAGATTCTAGTGGACCTTACGATTATGAATTTACCAATCGTTTGATTTCTTTGGCAAAACAAGAACAGCTTAGTTATGCAGTGGATATCTATCCAATGTATGGCTCTGATGTAAGTGCGGCAAGAAGTGGTGGAAATGATATCAAGGGAGCTTTGATTGGTCCTGGTGTTCATGCTTCACATGGAATGGAAAGAACACACATTGATGGAGTACTTCATACGATGAAGTTGATTCTTGCCTATATAAAATAATGAAATGAAGCGATTATGCTTCATTTTTTTCATGTTTTTAAGTACTCTATCATATACTGTGCTGAGGTGAGCCTTATGTTTTTACACACATTTTTACTTGTATTTATTGCCGAGATGGCTGATAAAACCCAGTTTATGATTATGGCACTTACCAATCGTTTTCGTATTAAGACTATTCTTATGGGAATGATTAGTGGAATTATTATAATCGCGGGATTATCCGTATTAGCTGGAGATATCATTGGTGATTTTGTTCCTGTGAAGGTTATTAAAATATGTGGTGGGGTTATGTTTTTATTGTTTGGGCTATGGAATTTACGCAAAGGAAAAGATGAAGAAAGTCATCGTAAGGTTGGTATGAAACTTCCCATCATTTCGATTGCGTTATCTTTTATATTGGCAGAATTAGGAGATAAGACACAACTTGCGACAGTTGCATTGGCGGCGGATCATATGCAAGATCATCTGGCAATCTTTGCAGGTTCTGCAATTGGTTTGATACTGGCGAACATTGTTGGAATCTTTGCGGGAAAGTTCATTTTTTCCAAACTTCCTGAGGATCGCGTAAAACTTATTTCATCTTGTATTTTCTTCTTCTTTGGTTCTACTACATTATTTGAGGCAGTTCCTGGTTCCCTATGGTTATATGCTAGTTATAGTATCCTGCTTACCCTACTTGCCTATGCTATTTATACGCATTCTCGCCGCGTAAGAATTTGATGTGTCGTACGAATACAAACTTCTCTTTTGTGATATAATATCCATATCGCTACAAAGAGAAAGAGAGAATATAACATGCATGAATGGTCACTAAATATACTCTATAAAGGGTATGAAGATACTTGCTTTCAATCAGATATGAAAGCATTAGAAAAAAATGTAGATGCGTTCAATGAATTGGCAAAGCATATACATGAAAAAACAAAATTAGAAGCGTGTAAAGAGATTGTAAAGCTACAAGAACAAAATAAACTTGTCCTTAGTAAACTCTATGCGTATGGAAACTTAAAACAAGCTACGGATACAACTGATTCTAAAACAATTGCTTATTTGGAACAGATTACTCGCCTTGTGACACAATCAAGTAAAGCGAATTCTATTTTTGAATCTTTTATTGCGCAGGTGAAGAATTTAGATACGTATATAAAAGAAGATGAATTTCTAAAAGAATACGCATTTTACTTAAAAGAAATCCAAGAGAACGGTAAATATTTACTAAGTGATGATGTAGAAGAAGTAATTACAAAATTGAATATGAGTGGAGGCAGTGGTTGGGAAAGCCTACAAAGCTATTTAACAAGCACCTTGAAAGTAGAGTATCAAGGAGAAACAATCACCTTACCTCAAATACGTAACCTTGCATATGATGCGGATAAACAAGTACGTAAAAGTGCTTATGAAGCGGAACTTAAATCTTACGATAAAATTAAAGACGCCATTGCGTTCTCTTTAAACAACATCAAGTCTCAATTTCAAACAGTTTGTGATCTACGTGGATTTGAAAGTCCTTTGGATATGACCTTATATCAAGCAAGAATGAAAAAAGAAACATTAGATGCGATGTTAGAGGCTATGGAGGAATACATGCCTTTATTTCAAACCTATTTAAAAAGAAAAGCAAAATTGTTAGGATATGAACATGGACTACCTTGGTATGAACTATTTGCACCTCTAGCAACTACAAGTACAACATATTCTATTGATGAAGCAAAAGAATACTTAGTTACACATTTTAAACCATTTGCTCAGGATATGGCAGATATGATACAAACTGCATTCGATGAACAATGGATTGATTTTTATCCAAAGAATGGTAAAGTTGGTGGAGCTTTCTGTTACAATTTACCATTTGTTAAACAAAGTCGTGTACTAACAAATTATGATGGTGGTTTAGGAGATATAGTTACACTTGCCCATGAACTTGGACACGCCTATCATGGAATGATGATACAAGATCATCATTTACTAAATACAACGTATTCTATGCCAGTAGCGGAAACCGCATCAATCTTTAATGAAAACATTATTATGAATGCAATCATTAAGGATGCTAAAGGTGAAGAAAAAATAGCCTTATTGGAAAATCAGCTACAGGAATTAACACAAATCATGTGTGATATTTATTCAAGGTTCTTATTTGAAAAGGAAGTCTTTGAACGTCGTACAAAAGGATTTATGTTTCCTGATGAGTTAGAACAAATTATATTGGACGCTCAGAAAAAAGCTTATGGAGATGGAGTAGATCCTGCTTACTTACATCCATATATGTGGGTTTGTAAATCTCATTATTATTCTAGTGATCTAAGTTTCTACAATTTCCCTTACGCCTTTGGTGGATTATTCGCAAGAGGTTTGGTTTTGAAATATCAGGAAGAAGGTCCTTCTTTTATAGATACGTATCGCAAGATGTTAAAGGCTACCACAGTATCTTCTGTAGAAGATGTAGCACGTATTGCTCATATTGACTTAACGGATAAGGGATTCTGGATAGATTGTTTAAAGACATGTGAAGAAAGCGTACAAGAGTTTTTAGAACTAACGAAATAAAACTGGTCACCCAGTTTTATTTTTTTCTATATAACGTTGCCAATCTTGATTATAAGATTGTATAGCGTATGGATCTTTTGTTGGTTTGATATTACTATATTTCCCAATAAACTCTTCTACTGCTTTCGTACATTTTATAGCTCCTGCATCATTCATATGAAATCCTGCATCTTTTGTATCCTCCATCCAATCCACAGGAGTCACATCTACGTTCATATCCAACATAGGTATTCCTCTTTTTTCCGCATATTCTTTGGCAAGATTACTCTTTTGTGTTGTCCAATCACGCG
Source organism: Amedibacillus sp. YH-ame10 (assembly GCF_053848885.1). Classification (NCBI taxonomy): domain Bacteria; kingdom Bacillati; phylum Bacillota; class Erysipelotrichia; order Erysipelotrichales; family Erysipelotrichaceae; genus Amedibacillus; species Amedibacillus sp. YH-ame10. The sequence continues at coordinate 43,248 of NZ_JBSPFA010000002.1, read as the reverse complement.
TTGGGAATTTAGCAAACAACAGTTTAATCTTCTTTTGTTTACAAAGTTCTATAATGGAATCTATATAGGAAACCTTTTTCTCATCGAGTCCTAATGTAACATCATAACGTGACATATAACTTTCATAGCCTGTAAATGGAATTGCGGTTGTTTCATATAGGTAGCCTTTAAAGTGACTAGGAACTTTATTGTTCTTTTTTTCGATATTTTGAGAAGGAATAATTTTACTTATCGTTTGTTGGTATACTTGATTTGTATAGTTTTCATATAAAATATCTTTATCTTCTTCATTTAGACCACCCGTATCATCTTGAATCGCTCGAAGTCTTGCGCTATCTGTATGGAATGTATTGATAGCGTTACAATAACGAGATATTTGTGAAGTTGAACTCGCAAATAATTCATTAATCTCAAAGACGACTACTTCAGGTGTTTGGTATGCTAGTGCATCCTTTAATAAATAATAGGACAACCATGCAGGTTGTGAGGCTGAAGCTAAGGAATAAGAGGTCACTTTTTTATCTTCCCAATAGGTAATTGGAGAAAATCCACGATAGATATTACTATCCCCTAAGGCAAGAAGTTGGATACTACGTTTCTTTTCTTTATAGAAATCATCCATGTTTGTATATATCTTTGTGCTACATCCATTTGCACTCACACGATCAAATCCACTTATTTGAATTGGAGAACCCAAAATCAAGGAACAAACAACGATTAGAAATTGTCTCTTTATTCTTTTCATGTTCACTCCTCTTTTCCTTTAAAATTGACTATAAATAAAATCAGGGATATCTGATAAATCAGCTTGTAAGAAATATACAAAGATAATCACAAAACAAAGATAGAAAAACAGAGTCCATGCAAGATACATACATAGCTTATGATTTTTCAAATTTAAGAATGTCTTCAATTACATACACCCAACCTTTCCATCCATAATGTGTCGCATCCATGAAGAAATAATCGCTATATTCATGGTTACTTAAATCGCTTAAGGTTACTTTATTTACTCTAGCAACGGTTCTAATGTTTTGGTAATACTCTTCACGTTTCTCTTTTGAGAAACCAACATGATCATACCATGCGCCATTCACTGGAATCATAATCAAATTCACGCTAATTTTGTTTTGTTTACAAACATCTAGGAAGAGTTGTAAATCATCATATTCAGGTGAAATAGAGTAGGATTCATTTAATTGTGAATTTTTCTTTTTTTCAACACGTTTTTTATAGCGTGCGTTGTAATTATCATTATCCATGTTAAATGGATTACTTACTCTTTGTTGTCCTTCGATATCTGCCTCTTCTAATAAACGTGTTTCATCAATCCCAGTAAATTTAGGTACTGGCTTTGCCATACGATGATAAACATCTGAGGATTGATAATCCGACATGAAAGCTACATCCGTCTTTAACGATATAAACGATGCGAAGATACCTGTATAGGCACTATCTAGAATGCTCGCTTTATTGCTAGTGTATACTTTTTCATATTTCATCACGCGTTCTTTTACTTTTGGGCTCGGTGTTAATAATTCATTGGTACGTTTTATAATTTTCTTTTTCGTAGACTTTTTGATGTTGCTGTTCTTTAGAAAATCAATGAAGTTATCTTCCGAAAATCTTGATGTAAAGGACATTGCATCTGCCCCATCTTTCGTAAACCATTGAGGAGAAAGAATTAAGTTTACTTTTTTATTCTCCATACTAGGTGCTACTGCACCTAGTCGAATGGCATGGTTTAAGGATTGAAAATACCCTTCTCCAATTAACATAAAGCTTTTATCTTTCGCATTCACCATTTGTTTAGGATGAAATTTAGAATCATATAAACGACTCAATTCACTTGAACCTAACACCAATGCGGTATTTTTATGAAGATTATTTGATAATGCAGAAGTAGATAAATACTTTTTACGACTTAGATAATAGTCTATATCGTTTGTATCACTTGTAATAGCTTCACTTACATACCAACGAAACCCAGTAATGGTAATGGCAAATAATACCAGAGCGGTGATAAATGCCTTTATAATTCTCATTTTTCAGAACTCTTTTCTTCTAAAAGAGCAATTAACTTATTTGGTGTATCCATTTGACTTCTTTCAATTTCTGTTGGAGATAAAGAAATATTAAAACGCATTTCAATTTCTACAATCAAGGTAGTAACACCCAAAGAATCAATCAACCCCGTATCAAATAGGTTGATATCCAAATCTTCCTTTACAATTTCATCTTCACATACTTCTTCTAACATTTCTAAAATTTCATTTTTCATTTTCATTTCCTCCATTTTTTATATGTGCAACAACAGCAAACGAACAAGACGATGAACAATTTCCATAAAATGACCTGAGAAGATTAAGAATCCAAACATGATCAAGTTCAAGGTCACAAACCATGATAGAAGTTTGTACCATTTCTTGTTTTTATTATTCTTATAAAACTTCGATTTCTTTTGGTAAAACTCAAAACCTCCTAGTAGTAATCCATGGTATAACCCGTATAGGATATAGCTAGGTGTGATTCCATGCCAAAATCCCATAATACTCATATTTACCATATACGCAGAGAATGCCAAATTGAGCTTACTAGAGAAACGTTTCTTACGTACGCTATCCAACATGAAGCGTGAGAATACAAAATCACGAAACCAATAGGATAGGGTCATATGCCAGCGATTCCAGAAATCCTTAATATCGATACTTAAGAATGGTTTATTGAAGTTCTCTGGTGTCTTAATACCTAATATATAACTGGCTCCTATCGCCATATTACTGTAACCAGCAAAATCAAAGAACATATAAATTCCATATAAATAGGCATAGGCAATCACTTCCAAAGGAGCATATATGTTAGATACACGATTCATTAGAGTAAATGCAATTCCACCCAATGCAAATTTATATAAAATACCTAACGTAAGCTTAAAGATTCCCTCTCCTGCCATCTGCAAGTACTCACTCTTTGCTGGAATGTTATGCAAATCACTAAGATAACGTCGACTTCGATCAATTGGACCTGAACTTATCGAAGGGAAGAATAAAATAAAACTGCTATATTCAAAGAAACTCATTTCTTCTATTAAACCATCATAGGTTTCAATCACAATCTGTATTACCTTAAAGGATACATAGGAAACTCCTATAAAGGCAAATAGATTTAGTTGAACCAAAGAGGATACTTTACAAAGAATCAATGGCAACATTGCCAAGATGACAAATTGTACATAAAGTGAAGAGTTTTTCCCATACTTCTTTCTTAAGAATAGATAGATGCGAATCACATACCATTCAATGACATAGAACGCAATGAGATAGAGAAATCCACTCATACTGTTTCTACAAATTAAATACAGAAAGAAGATAGAAAACCCAAGGGCATATTGTTTGATGGTTTTTTCTTTCACTCCTAGAATAAAGGCTGGTATCAATCCTGCGAATAAGACAAGAAAGAAGCTTAGCCCTTCAAAGAAATTCACGATAACCCCTCTTGTAATGCTTTACGATCCGCTTTCCCATTGTTGGTCATTGGCATTTCATCAATGAACACATATTTCTTTGGTACCATATAATCTGGTACAAATTGTTTTAGCGATGCGGATATACTTTGTCCTAATTGGAAACGTTGACTTGTATCTCCTTGATACACAATATATCCAATTAGATTTTTAATCTTTCCATCTTTATAATTAGGGATTACTACAGCATTTTCTACACCGTCCACTTTCATTAGATTCTGTTCAATATCACAGATTTCTATACGGTACCCATTAAGTTTCACTTGTAAATCCATACGTCCACAATAGTACAACATACCATCTTCAAGATAGCCTTTATCACCAGTATGATACGCAGGCATTTCTACGCCATCGATAACTCTAGTAAAAAAGGCTTTCTTTGTTTGCTCAGGATTATGGAAGTATCCTTTTCCTACCGTATTTCCAACAATGATGATTTCCCCTTTTTCCATATCTGGAAGGCAATTCCCCTGTTCATCAATGATTTGAAGCCATGTACCTGGTTTTTGAACTCCAATTGGTAAAGGATTGCTATTCTCAATTATTTCCTCGGTAATAACTACATCACTGATAGCCACTGTAGATTCTGTAGGTCCATACGTATTGATTACCTTAGCGTTTGGAAAACGTTGTAATAGTTTTCTAGCCGTTTCATTGGTTAACACCTCTCCACAAAACAAGAAGGTTTCCATATCTGGCATCATATCTTCGCAAAAGGATTTATCAACTAAACACATATCCGCAAAAGAAGGTGTGGATACCCAAACATTGGCCTTTGAGGAAGCTAATGCTTCAAACAATGTATGATAATCTTTTTGTAATTCTTTATCTAACGTAAATAAGGTACCCCCACTCCCTAAGGAAGTGTATAAATCCATTACAGACAAATCAAATGAAAATGGTGCTTGGTTGATAAATACCTTTGCTTTTGATTGTGCATTTGCAAGAGGTATTGACCACTCTAGGAAATGATTCAAGTTTGCATAAGAAATTTGTACTCCCTTAGGAATACCCGTACTACCTGAAGTAAATATAATATAAAATATATCTTCACTTGTGAGTGCGTAAGAAGAATCGATTTCTTCCGTATGTGTATCTATGATTTCATATAATTTTGTTTTGTCTACAATACCATTCTGTGCAACATCAAGCTCTTCACTGCTTAGTACAATCGCTGATTGAACCGTCTCTAAGATAGCTTCTATACGATTCTTTGGAATACCTGCATCAATTGGACAATATGCTCTACCAGACTTTACACAAGCTAGAAAACAAATCAACATAAGTGGATCTTTATGTCCATATACAGGGATTGGTGTTTTATCATCCTTTAACTCACTTTGTAGATAATGAGCCAATCGGTTTGCCTTTTGAAGTAAATCTTGATAACTAAGCGTTTCGCCATTATGTATATAGGCGATCGCATTTGATGAAGCGAATTCCTCCAATGTTTTTAATAATTCCATGTTATTACACTCCTCGTTTGAATGGTCCCATCCATTTAACATGTCCATTATAGCATAGTGCTTTTACACCAAATCTTAATTAATCTTAACAATCATAAATGTAAATACGCTGTTATATATTTTTACATAAAAAAACCACGCTCTGGGAGAAGCGTGATTTTTTTAAAGAAAAAGGATTAATCTAAGACCGGCTGGTAACAGTCTTAAATTATGGTATTGCAGATATATATTATTATTTTGGTCTTTATCTGCACCTATATTATAATCCATATTTATTAAAACATTTTTGTTATTTATAACAACATTTTGTCATATCTTATCTTTTCATTTTATTTCTATATACTTTTGGTGTCATACCGGTATACTTTTTAAATATTTTATTGAAATAGCTTTGCCCTTGGAAACCTACACGACTTGCGATTTCTTTTATTTGGACATCTCCTCTCAACAATTCTTTACTAACATCTACACGTTTCTTTGCCAACATCTCCGTAAATGTCTTATGCATAGTTGTACTTAATAGCTTACTTATATAAAAAGGAGATACTTTTAGATGATCTGCCAAATCACTCAAGGTGATTGGCTTCTTATAATTATGTTCGATAAAATGGAGTGCTTCTTTTACTAGATGATTGGTATTTTTAAATCGTAAATCACTTACATTGTGATATAGTTTTTTTAAGTTCAAGGTTAAATTAATATCCAACTCTTGGTATACATTGGTAGATATACGTAGAGGTAACAACATAAAATCATGCAAATCAATATCCATATATCGTTGTTTGATGCCTACTAGTAATTCTTCATAATATTCATCAATATGATGTAAGATATCTTCTTTATCCAACATTAGTACATCATCACATATCTTTTTGATTATATTCTTTAATGATGCTTCCTCCAAATTTTCAAAGATTGTTAAGGTATCTTCCACATAGTTGTGCATGCGATTTATATGAACCCCTAATGTATTGGCATTATCATAAATTTGTTGTTGGAAGGGCAATTGTTTTCCAACATGATCTCTTGCCATTAAAAAAGAATTATGAAAGTTATCGATGTTATTTACCATGGTTCCAATACCCAACCCAGCTTCATTGGTAAGATTGTTTTCAAGTTGTTCACAGACATTCACTATATCTTCTTTAGAAAAAGACTTATCTCCTAAGACAAAGCAAGTTAGAAAACCATGTATTTTTTCTTGGATGATTTGATATGTCGAAGATGAAAATATGGCGTGCAGTTGTTCAAGAAGAAAATCTTCTTGGGTTCCTCTATATAACACACACATCCCACTTGTAATCTTTGGATTTAAAGCATGTACCTTACGATAAAGTTCTATTTCAGATTCATCTGAAATAATCGCATACAAACATTCATGGATTTTTTGTGGTATCATCTCTTGTATTTTCATCTCAAACGCATCGACTTGGTTTACATCAAAAGAAGTTAACTTTTGTATAACGGTTTCAATTGCCTGTAAAAACTCCGCAATGTTATATGGTTTTAAAATAAAATCTGCGACACCTAAACGAATGGCTTGTTGCGCATATTCAAAATAATTATAAGAAGATACAATTAAGAATTGCGCTTTTGTATTCTTGCCTTTCATATCTCGAATCATATCTAACCCATTAATTCCAGGCATATTGATATCTGCACACACGATATTTGGTTGTTCCTTTTCAAATAACGCAATGGCGTCCTTTCCATTACGTGCTTCAAAAACAAGACTATCTTTTATATTTTCTTTTAGAATATGAACCAATGTCTCACGTTCTATCTTTTCATCCTCTACTACAAGTATCTTTACCATTAGATTTCCTCCCCCTTGATTTTCATCACTATTTCAAAGCCACAATCCTCACTGCTATTTACAATGATTTCGACTTGATCTTTAAAAAATGTTTTTAATCGTTTCGTCACATTATACAATCCGATGTGTTCTCTTTCTTCATCATGTATACGATATTCATTTAAGATCAATTCTTCTAATATATGAGCAGACATACCTATTCCATTATCGCTTACTGATAAAAGAATATCTGTTCCATTCATACTTGCACTTACTATAACTTCCCCATCTGTTATAGTATCTTTTAAACCATGAGTTACTGCATTTTCCACCAATGGTTGTAGAACCATCGTAGGAATGTGTATATTTTGTATATCTGGATCCACATATAAATGGAAAGTGATTCTTTCTCCAAAACGCTTTTCTTGTAGAAACATATAGTTTTCAATCGCTTTTAACTCTTCTTTTAAGGTACTTACTTTATTGATAGTATCTAAACTATACCTAAGTAGTTGACTTGTCCTTTCCATTAGTTCACTAGTTTCATATGCACCTTCACTATACGCCTTCTTATAAATCATATTCAACGTGTTAAATAAGAAATGCGGGTTTATTTGATTTTGTAAAACACGTAATTCTCCTTGTATTAATAACTCATCCTTTTTTAAGTTCTCATTTTGTTGTTCTAGAACACGTTTTTCTAATTCTGCCTTTTCTTCTGCATATTGTATATTCTTTTGAACACTATCTGCCATATCTTCAAGAGCAATACATAATTCATTCATCTCTACATTCGCATTGGATATTTGTGTTAAATCGTATTCTCCTTTTTTTATTTGTTTCATATTATGGACGATCTTTTCAATTGGATCTGTAATCGATTTTAACATTGTTCTAGAAAAGTATATAATCCATATGATCATAAGGGTTATCAAGAGAACTGACATCCAACCTAATATAAGACGATGCTCATGCACTTGATTTTTATAGAACTGCATATCTTTGGTTAGGATCTCATAATAATCGCCACGTGATCTCATGATACTAATAAATTGTTGATGTACTTGATCTTGTGATACTGGTGCATCTGTCGTATAGGTAGCATTCTTAACATATTGATAAAACTCTTGTATGCTCGATTTAAGCTTGGTAAACTGTTTATCCTGATCCACCTTGCCATATGCATTTTTTACATTTTGTAGAGCTTGTAAAGCCTCTTTCTCGCTATTCTCTACTTGTTTGATAAAGGTTTCATCTTCACTAGAGATATACTCTGTATAAAGGGTATGTATTTCTTTTGCATTATGATATACATGATTTAATTCATTATACGTTGTAAATGTGTCATTATACTTATCGATTGTTTCATCATTCAACAAATAATACATCGTACAACCAAGTGCTACCATCAAAAGAAGCATAATATTATATACAAAGATACGCCAACGTATACTTTCTGTTCTTCTTTTCATGATTCACCCTCCCAATAAAAAACCTTTCCTATATTTTACCATAACGTTGTTCAAAAAAAAACAAGATGCTTGCGCATCCTGTTCTCTATTATTAGTCTACTGATTTTTTAACAAGTGCTAATACTTCTTCTGCTGTTGATAAACTTAATGCTTCTGCAGCTAGAGATTCCATCTCTTTTTTGCTTAAGCCATTTACCATCTTACGTGCTGGAAGAATAGAAGTAGCTGACATTGAGAATTCATCAAGACCCATACCTAGTAGTAAAGGTACTGCATATGGTTCTCCAGCCATTTCTCCACACATACCAGCCCATTTGCCTTCTTTATGAGCGCCTTGAATTGTCATATTTACAAGACGAAGGATAGAAGGGTTATATGGTTGGTATAAGTAAGATACGTTTTCACTCATACGATCCGCTGCCATTGTATACTGAATTAAATCATTTGTACCAATAGAGAAGAAATCTGCTTCTTTCGCGAAGTTATCTGCATTTACTGCAGCAGCAGGAATTTCCACCATCATACCAACTTCAATATTATCCGCAACTTGTACACCTTCTTTGATAAGATTTGCTTTTTCTTCGTTGAAGATAGCTTTTGCATCACGGAATTCTTGTACAGTAGCGATCATTGGGAACATGATACAAAGTTTTCCATAAATACTTGCACGAATCAATGCACGCAATTGTGTACGGAAAATATCTGTACGATCTAAACATAAACGAATTGCACGGTATCCTAAGAATGGGTTCATTTCTTCAGGGAATTCAAAGTATGATAATTTCTTATCTCCACCGATATCCAATGTACGAACAACAACTTTACGTCCGCCCATACCTTCTAATACTTCTTTATATGCAACAAATTGTTCATCTTCTGTTGGGAAGTGATCAGCATCCATATACAAGAATTCTGTACGGAACAATCCAACACCTTCTCCACCATTATTTAAGACACCATCCACATCTTTTGCACTACCGATGTTTCCAGCAAGTTCTACTTCATGCCCGTCTGTAGTAATAGATTTAGCATCTTTTAATACACGAAGAGCTGCTTTCTCTTCCGCAAAAGCTGCTGCTTTTGCTTCATATTTCTTAATTGTTTCCTGATCTGGATTTAAGATAACATCCCCTTCTAATGCATCAAGAATCATCATATCTCCATGATTTGCTGCTTCAAGTACACCAGCACAACCAACAACAGCAGGAACTTCTAAGCTTCTTGCCATGATTGCAGAGTGAGATGTTCTACCACCGATTGCTGTCGCAAATCCTTTTGCGAACATATTTAACTGTGCAGTATCAGATGGTGTTAAGTCATGTGCTACTACGATTGAATCTTCATTCATTGTTGATAAATCAGGAATTGTTAATCCTAAAACATTGCATTTTAAACGATATGTAACATCTTTGACATCTGCTGCTCTTTCACGGAAATAATCATTATCCATAGACTCAAACATTGCTACCATTTGTGAAGAAACTACATCTGCTGCATATTCTGCATTCACTTTATCGTTTTCAATCATTGAAACGATCTGTCCAGCGAATTCAGGATCTGATGCCATCATTAAATGTGCATCAAACACAGCCAATTCTTCTTCAGATAAACGTGCAGAAGCTTTTTCCTTTACTACTTCAATATCTGCTTTTGTTTTTTCAAGAGCTTCATTGAATTTTTTAACTTCTACTGCAGGGTCTCCATCTTTTTTAACGATTTCTACATTAGGCTGTACCAGCTTGTATACTTTCGCGATAGCTACTCCAGACGATGCCGCAATACCTTTTAACATAAATGTATCCTCCTCTTAACACTTAAAACCACTTATGATGAGTATCTTTTTTTGGTAGAATTACCTGTATTTTTGAACTTCTTTAATCCTACCTACGTATTTAATGATACCATTTTTCACGTATATAAGCAATGAAAGAATGCCTCTACCGCAATGTTTTTTAGCTGTTCGTGCGTCTTTTCATCATATTTATTCTTCCACCAATCGCTATCGTTTAGACATAGAAAATCATTCCTAATGATTTCTGCATAAATTTCCGGTAATTCACACAAGATTCGTTCCATATCGATACGAAATTCAAGAGCATTATATGAAACATCTTGTTCCATTATTTGTAGATTTTTCATACTGGTTGTTTCTTCATATTTTTGATACAGCCTTCCCAAATACTTCATTAATACATCTTCATCTTTTCTTGTTCTTTTCATTCGACATACCGCCCTTCCATAGGTATATACGAGAAAGTTAGGTAAAATTCCTAAAAAAAAGACAAATTTCCTAAAAAATTTATCTTTTTCTATATTGTTACGTACTTATCGCATGAAAAGTAGCCATAGTACAAAATAAATAGCGCATAGAATTAGTACTACAGGAATCACAATCGTAACGAAGGCCGCTATAAACATTGCGGCATGATCTCCCTTTTCGACTACTAGTTTGTTTCTTTTATCCGCAAACTTTTCGTCATCCCCATATCTTTCCTTAATTTTTCTGCGTGTTTTAAACATTGTTTATTTGCTCCTTAAATGACATGCTACAAAGTGTTCAGGTTCAATTTCCTGCCAAGCAGGAGTTTCCTCTCTACATCTATCTGTTGCATATTTACAACGAGTATGGAATTTACATCCTTTCGGAGGATTCACAGGACTTGGAATATCCCCTTCTAATATTTGCAATTCTTTGTTATTTATATCCGTTGTAGGAATGGCATTCAATAATGCTTCCGTGTATGGATGCAAAGGATTCTTAAAGATATCTTCTGCTTTTGCACTCTCTACCATATTTCCTAAATACATAACTCCGATGCGATCGGAAATGTACTTCACAACACTCAAGTCATGAGAAATAAATAGATACGTTAAATCTTGTTGTTCTTTTAAGTCCTGTAACAAGTTTAATACCTGTGATTGAATCGATACGTCTAAGGCAGATACAGCCTCATCACATACGATAAATTTAGGATTTAAAGCCAATGCACGAGCAATCCCGATACGCTGACGTTGTCCACCAGAGAATTGGTGAGGGTAACGATGGATAAAGTATGGTTCCAATCCACACTGTCCCATAACTTTCAAGATATAATCTTCAAGTTCCTGACTACCCTTCTTAAATTTCCCTTGTCCAACCAAAGGTTCAGAAATAATCTGTCCAACGGTAAGTCTTGGGTTTAATGAAGAATAAGGGTCCTGGAAGATGATCTGTAAGTCTTCACGTAGTAAACGCATTTCTTCTTTTGTTAACTGCGTTAAATCAATACCACCATCCCATAAAGCATCCATTGCTTCAATGTCTGATTGTCCTGCTAAAGAAGCTTTTCGAGATGCAATTTTCTCACGAGTAGCATCTTGTGCTTTTTGTGCAGTTTCGATTTCTGATGCGGAAGCGTTCTTCTTTTTCAAATCCGCAACCTTACACCCTGCTTTATATTCATCCAATAATAAAATCTTAACAGTATTCATATCTGTATCAAACATCAAACCTCCGGCAATACGCGCAAGTTTTTGAAGCAAGTAATCCGCTTTATCACTACTTACATGATTTGGATCATCTTCCTTGATGTTTGCTTTTGCTTTTTCGTAATCATTCTTCAATTTATCAATATTCTTGATATTTTTTTCTACATAGTTTGGCTGATATTCATAAACACTACGTCCGTAATAGATAGTATTTCCACGAGTCTGTTGATACAACTGCAACAACACACGACCCAATGTAGATTTACCACAACCAGATTCACCTACTAATCCATAAGTTTCACCAGCATTGATAGTGATATCGATGCCATCATTTGCTTTAACATATAACGGTGTTTTATTCAGTAAGCCACTACTTTGAACAGGGAAATATTGACGAAGATTATGCAGTTTAATTAAATTTTTCTTCTCCATTATTTATCCCCTCCTCTTTTCACAGGATAGAAGCATCGAATAGCATGATTCGTTCCTACAGTTTGTAATGTAGGTTCTTCCTGAGTACACTTATCCGTTGCATATTTACAACGAGGTGCGAATTTACATCCTGTTGGTAAATCCAAAGGATGTGGAACACTTCCTGGAATTGCATCTAAACGTTTTGTTTTATCTGAATTCAAACGAGGAATAGAAGTCAATAAACCTTCTGTATATGGATGAATATATTCACTCTCCATAAAGATATTATTTACAGGAGCTGTTTCAACAACCTGTCCACAATACATAACGGCAACATCATCAGCCATCTGATTGATAACACCTAAATCATGTGTAATGAACATAATAGATGTTCCTGTGTCACGTTTCAATTCGTTCATTAATCGTAAAATTTGTGCTTGGATAGTAACATCCAATGCTGTTGTAGGCTCATCCGCAATCAGTAACTTTGGTTTACAAGCTAAGGCCATGGCAATCATGACACGCTGACGCATACCACCAGAAAGTTGGAATGGATAGGATTTATTTACCTGCTCTGGATTGGCAATTTTAACTGCCTTCAACATTTCGATACTTTGTTGTTCTGCTTCTTTTTTATTCATCCCTTGATGTAACATCAATACTTCAGAAATCTGACGATTGATTGTAAACACAGGGTTTAATGATGTCATTGGTTCTTGGAAAATCATTGAAATATCATTCCCACGTACATGGGACATTTCTTTTTCGTTCATTTCAGAAATTTTCTTTCCTTGGAATAAAATTTCTCCATCATAAATCTTTTGATTTCCTTCAAAAAGTTTTAAAATACTCATTGCAGTCTGGCTCTTCCCACTTCCGGATTCACCAACTACTCCTAAAGTATGTCCTTCTTCAATACTTAAGGTTACACCATTCACGGCTTTAATCAAACCACGTTTGGTATCAAAATATGTGTGTAAATTATTAATCTCTAGTAATTTCATAATAGCACCTACTTCTCGTTTGCCTTTGGATCAAGGGCATCACGTAAACCATCACCAATTAAGTTGATAGAGAACGCTGCAATCATCAAACATACTGCTGGTAAGATCCATCTCCACCAATACAACTGAATAACTTCTGATTGCTGAGCACCGTTTAACATATTACCCCAAGAAGGCATTGGAGCTTGTACACCGAATCCAAGGAAGGATAAACTGGATTCCGTTAACATATTTACAGCATAACTCAATGTAATGTTTACAATACATAAGTTCAATACATTAGGCAAGATATGACGAATGATAATCGCATATTCTTTGATTCCTAAAGCTCTCGCTGCCAACACGAAATCTTTTTCTCTTTCGATCAAAATCTGACCACGTATAATACGTGCGAGTGAAGGCCAACTTACAAGACCTAGAATCAACATGATTAGGATTAGTTTTTGACTACTATCCATATTAATACCTAAGAATGCACTTAAGGTAATTACTAATGGCATAAATGGAATTGAGTTAAAGATTTCAGATAAACGCATCAATACATTATCTACCCAACCACCTTTAAATCCAGCAATCATACCTACAATCATACCTACTATGGCTTCCACGATACAAGCCAAGAAACCAACAAGTAAGGTAACTCTACCACCAGACATCAAACGAGTTAATAAGTCACGACCGAATTGATCTGTTCCCATGAAATAACCTTTGTTACCCCATGCTTCAACAGTTCCATCGTCACTTACGCCAAACGCTTGATAATATCCAGTATAAAGTGTTTTAATATTTGCATCTTCAGGGACATTCAATTCGTTTAATGTATTGTCACCCCATGCATATACCTTTCCACTCTCACCCAATGCATATAAAGCATTACGATTAGAAGAAACCTGTACAATTTTCTCATCGATCTTAGGAACCTTTAACATTCCTTTATCTGTAGAACCCCATACATGAATTTTTCCTTTATCGTCAAGAGCAACAGCAGTTCTAAAACTCATACGAACATCTACGATATTAACAGAACCATCGGTTAATTCTTCTGGTACTGCACTAATTTCATTTCCTTGTGTTCCAGCAACAGCAACCGTACCATCATCCTTTAAGATGACCATGTTATAGGTACTACCATCTACTTTCGCAACATGTCCTTTTATTCCTTGTGGTAAAATATCTAATTTACTAGCTTTGACATTTCCCCAAATATAAAGATTCTTTTCTTTTGTAATGATAGCAGAATAACCTTCACTTGCATAAAGTTCTTCTACACCCTCAGCTACAGCAAGTCCCTTAATATTTGCAGGAATACTCGCTTGATTGAAGTTATTAAAACCCCAAGCATATAATTCACCATTGGTACTCATTGCTACTGCATGCTTATCACCAACAGCCAATTTAGACATTTTTTTATTTTGTACACTTTCCGGAATATCCAATACATCGTTTGTATCACTACCCCAAGTGTATAATTGACCATCGTTTCCTAAACCTATAGAGAATGAAATCCCATTCCCAATATATTTAATACCAGCATCCTCTAAATCACTATCTACTGATAATAATTTTCTACCAGGTTGAATATTCTTCAATACAGGTTCTGTTCTAGCAGCATCGCCTAAAGGCATAAGCAAGCTACCAACAAAACTAAAAGCTAAAATCAAAATAAATCCAAGCATCCCAATACGAGCTAAACGATCGTTAAGGAAATTCTTCCAAACCACCTTGGAAGGTGATGTAATTGCTTCTTCTTCTAAGATGTTCTTTAGTTCTCTCTTTTGTGACTTTGGTGAAAATAATCTTTTAAACATAGAAGTAAAAGAATTTTTAAATCTGGATAACGTACTTTTATTATTCTTGTCATTCATATTCTATACCTCCTAATCTAATTTTATACGAGGATCAACCATCGCATAAACAATGTCACAAATAAAGTTACTTACTAGGTAGATTACTGCATAGAACATGTTCAAAGCAATAACCAACATAAAGTCTCTTCTATTTAAACCTGTGATTAAAACACTACCTAATCCGTCGTATGCAAACACCTGCTCTGCAATTATGGAACCTGAAAACAGCGTTGAAATCTGAATAACTACAACTGTAACAATTGGAATTAATGCATTACGAAAAGCATGAGAGTATATAATTACCTTCTCACTTAACCCTTTCGATCTTGCAGTTCTAATGTAATCTTCATTTAAAGATTCCAA
Organism: Amedibacillus sp. YH-ame10; assembly: GCF_053848885.1. Taxonomy (NCBI): domain Bacteria; kingdom Bacillati; phylum Bacillota; class Erysipelotrichia; order Erysipelotrichales; family Erysipelotrichaceae; genus Amedibacillus; species Amedibacillus sp. YH-ame10. The sequence continues at coordinate 27,896 of NZ_JBSPFA010000002.1, read as the reverse complement.
CATTGCGTTACGAACATAACGAATCGTACCTGCAAGGTTCATAATGGTGAGCGTCGCAACAGGTAACATCAGACAATAAATCCAACTTCCGATGTTTGAAGTATCAATTGGCATACCACCAGATGGTGCAACACCTAATGTAAATGCAAATACATAAATTAAACATAATGCGATAAAGAAACTAGGTACACTCATACCTATCAAGGAAAATAACTGCCAAAATTGATCAATAAACTTTCCTTTCTTAATCGCTGAACGAATTCCTGCGAATATGGAAATCGTCAAAGAAAACAGCAATACAAAAAAGTTCATAATTACTGTATTTTTCATTGGTCTTCCAATTACATCTGCAACTGGTTCTTTATAGGTGATAGAAGTACCTAAATCACCTGAAATAGTATTCTTTGCCCAGTTTAAATATTGAATTGGCAATGGTTTGTCGAATCCCATTTTTTTCTTTTGTGCTTCATATACAGTATCATAATATTCGGGTCTAACATTTGGTGACATAGATAACTTAATAGGGTCACCTGGCATCAATTTCATCATTGAAAATAATAAGATTGAAATAACGAAAACTACCGGAATTAATGATAAGATACGCTTTATACAATACTTTAGCATCTTATTTCCTCCTTAAAAACAACACAACAAGGAAGATAGCAAGACTATCTTACTACCTTCCCTAGATGTTGTATAAATATTGAATTACTTCCAGCTTAGAGCACTAATTGTCTGGTATACAGTCTGGAATGAATTTGGTTCAAATCCTTTTAGGTCTTTTGAAGCAAAATTGTAGTAAGTGTTTGCATACAATGGTGCCATTGGAAGAAGCTCGTTATAGTATACTTCATATGCTAACCATTTTTTCTCAAATCCGTCACGATCTGTAGGTTCTGTATGACGAAGATCTTGAATCAACTCATCCATTTTTGGATCAGCAATACGATATGCATTAGCTGTTGAATTTACATAATCACTTGAAAAGGATGCATAATAAGGATCTGGTGCATCAGAGTAGTTGCTACCTAAGTTAAATGTATGATAAATTTTTTCTTCTTCTTTTAATTCAGTATCGAAGTAGTAATTTTTCATCAATCCGTCAAAGTCAGTTCTTGTTAAAGTAAATTTGATACCAACTTTAGGTGCATTTTGTGTTAACAATAATTCTAGGTTGTCAGTTACAGAGTTATTTTCAGTACCCATATGGTTAATCTGAAGAACTTCTTTATTTGCATTGTAACGTAAATAGTCTGCGCTAGCTTTATTTGCATCAAATGGAGTTACACCATCTGCTTCAAAACGGTAGCTTGATGCATCTAATTCAGCATTTGCTTTGTCTAAAGAATATGCGTAGATATATTTTAATGATGATTCTAAATCATCTTTAGTTTTTGCATATACCCACTGTGCAGTAGAATATTCAGAGTTCAATGTCACACCATAACCACCAGTTACAGTTTTAACAAGTTCATCTTTATCCACGATGAAGTTTAAAGCACGACGTACTTCAACTTCTTTTGTTGGACCGAAGTTACATTTGAATGCAAATGTTCCGTATCCATTACGATCATAATTTGCAGACTGAGATTTGTCATCTTTAAGTCCTTTGTCGATTTTGTCGCCTTCGATAACATCATTTAAAACATCAATTTCTTTGTTCAAGAATGTATCCATATCAGTATCCATATTGATTTCTTTTACGATAACTTCCTTGATAGTTGGTTTGTTTCCTCTAGGATCACCAGCAAACTTGTCATTAATTGTAAGTTTTACTTGTCCGTTTTTGTAAGAAACAAATTTATATGGCCCACTAGAAACGGAAGGAGTCTTATTTTCTTTGCCTACCCAAGTTTCTACAGCTTTTGCCATATCACCATGAAACACAAGACCTTCTTCTGTTTGTTCTAATTTAGCATCTTTTCCAGCAATTGTTTTCATACTGTCTGGACGAATAACAACTAATGAATTTTCCCAGAAATATGGAAGAATTGATTTATCTACTGTTACAGAGAATGTTTTATCATCAATTTTATTCAATCCACTAAATGCCTTAGATGAACCATCATGATAAGTTTTGTAACCTGCATAGTATTCACCAGTAGGATCTCCATTATCTGCAAATTCTGGTGAAGCTGCGATCATTACATGGAATAAGTAATCATCTGCAGTTAATTCTGAACCATCACTAAATAATAATTTGTCGTTGATTGTGAAAGTAAATGTCTTACTTCCATCATCATTTGCTTTTGAGTCAAGTTTCTTAATAGCTGTTTCATTTAATTTGAACTCCCCAGTACTGTCCACCGCAAATGTTTCATAACCATAAATCATGTCACGAATGTTCTTATCATATGAGCTATTTCCTAAAGCCTCACTATTTAAGAACGCCTGACTGAATTTATCGCTACCAATAATAAGTGCACGATCTTCATTGGAACTTCCGCCACAAGCGGTCATTGAAACGGTCATTAATCCTGCAACCAACAGGGTTAACATCTTTTTCATAAAATCTCCTCCTATCACTCCTGATATGTAATCCATTATATCTTACTTCACATAGAATTACAATAATTATTCCATGAAAATTACATGAAACGAAAAGATAAATTTACATTTTTGTGTAAATTATGGAATAAATTGTTTTAAAAGAAAAAGATTTCTTTCGCATTTACATTTTTTCATTATTTTTCAAGCTTGTAGCGCTTTTACCTATATAAATGCATATCTAATGTTAACGTAATCCTTCCTTTTAAAGCAAGAAAAAGTAAATAGTAGTTTTTTCCATACAAAAAGAACGACTTTCATCGTTCTTAAGTAGATAAAGAATTATCTCATATTGAATGGTTTGATTGTTGCAGGAATAGCACCATCCATGATCAATGTAGGTTCACCTTGAATAAGTGGTGTAATATAATCGTGGAATTCTTTTGTTAATCCTTGGTAATCAGGTAAAATCCATTCTGTTGGAACATGTTTTACGTGGTTTGCGAAATCTTCAGCAGGTCCTGAAATGAATTTTGCATTGTATTTACCATCTACATATTCTCTTTGAACAGCAACAACGTGTCCTGTGAATCCAGGTTTTGCACTTCTTGCATGTGCAGACATACCTAATTCAAATGCTTCTGTAACATCTACTAATGACTGTGCAAAGTTAGAGCTACGAGCAGCAGTACTTAAATCTTGTACTTTTGCACGAGGAGCGATACCAGCTTCTAAGATCATTCTCTTTAAAGCTTCAGCAGCTCCACCTAATACAGCATGTCCGAAACCATCATTTACGGCTTCTCCAGCTGCTAAGTAAGATCCATCAGCAAAGTGAGCACCCTCACTTGTTACGATGTAGCATTTTCCTTTTTCAGCCATGCATTTTTTAACTTCTGCAAGGAATTTTTCTTTGTCGAAATCAACTTCAGGTAAAACGATTAAGTCAACGCGACCAGTAGCAACTGTTGAACCAGCTAACCAACCAGCGTCTCTACCCATTGTTTCAAGAATGAAAACTTCTTCACGAGTATATACATTGTAATCTAACCATGTAGCATTTACTACTTGGTTCGCAAATTTTGCACCTGATGCAAATCCTGGACAGTGATCAGTTACCATTAAGTCATTGTCAACTGTTTTAGGAATACCAACAAAGCGTTTTGCGATGTTGTTTTTCTTAGCCCATTGGCTCAATGCATCTACTGTATCCATAGAGTCATTTCCACCAATGTAGAATAAGATTTCAATATCATGTTTGTCCATGATTTCAACTAATTTACGGTAATCAGTTTCATCATTTCTTTTTAATTTGTAACGGCAAGAACCTAAGGCAGAAGATGGAGTCTGACGTAATACGCGGTTTTCAAACTCACTCATGTTTGTAAGGTCATATAAACGATCCTGTAAAATTCCTTCAATTCCATTAAGTCCACCATAAACTGTGTCATAAACTGGGTTTAACTGGTTTGCTCTAACAACACCTGCAAGTGAAGCATTGATAACGGTTGTTGGTCCACCAGACTGAGCAACTAAACAATTTGCCATGTAATTTCCTCCTAATTAAAATAATCATTACGTAAGATATTTTAGCACAGTTCTATTTATTTTGAAAGTTCCTATTTGTTTTTCTTTTCATTCATTGCTGTGATAAAACATAAAAAGTCTACAATGACGTCATTTAGTAGCACAATTCCAGCTAAACTTATGTTTTTAAAGGCCAAAATCACAAGCCCTACAAAGAAGATAACTTCCATGATAATAATCTGCCTTCGTTCTTTTTTATACCCTTCTTGTGTATATAATTTCATAAGCTCAAAAAAAGGTAATCTTTTAAGCATAAAGGAATCTAAAGCAAATAACAAAATCCAAAAGAAAAAACGCAGATACTCTGGTTCATAGAGAGAATAAAATAGAGGAAGGCAGAGTATTTCTACCGTACTAGCAATCATAATATCTCGATACGTTTTTTCCATATATATCACCTTGTCTCTATTATACCACCAAGGTGCATCTTTGGTTATGATTTCGTGCTGCTTTTTCCTCTTAATTTTTTACGCGCAAAAATCATTTTAAAATCCTTCCCGTTAAATGGAAACAGAGGATAGAAATAAGAAGTTTTTGTAACCGTCTTATTGGAAATCATAATGCATAACATTGCAATAATTCCTATCCAAAATCCAAAACGTGGAGATATTGCAGTTAGTATTAAAATCATGATTCGCATAAATTTAATTGCATATCCCAATTCAAAACTAGGTTGTGTAAAATCCGCAAGTGCCACAAATGCCATATACAGGATAATTTCGGGAGCGAGCCAGCCTGCATTGATCGCAAACTCTCCCAAAATAAGTGCTCCTATAATACTAAAGGTACTACCTAAGGAATTCGGCGTATTCAAGCTTGCCATCTTTAACGCATCAATACCAAACTCCAACAATAACAATTGTACAATGATTGGTACATTTCCTTGATCTTTTATGAGAGTGAAGCGAAACCAATCAGGACATAAAGTAGGATTAAGATTAAGATAGAACCAAACAGGAGTCACTAATAAAGTAATAAAGAAAACAAGGATTCTTATGATTCTTAAATAGCTTCCGGTAATCGGTGGTAAGTAATAATCCTGTGCCTCTTGTATAAAATCAAAAAAACTTGTTGGTAGTATTAAAACACTTGGTGAATTATCAATCATTAAAATAAGCTTTCCTTCTAATATGTTACTGCTTGCAGTATCAGGACGTTCGGTATAGCGAACCTTTGGAAAAGGATTTAGATATTTATGAGGCACCAATGCTTCCGCTATGCTTTCATGTGCCATCGTTAAAGCTTCTACTTGTATTTCAGATAGCATTCTTCGTACATCCTTTAACATATCTTCATCAATTAATCCATCCATATAACAAAGCACTATATCACTCTTACTTATAGAACCAACGCTTGTATATTCCATGCGCAAATGTGAATCACGTATTCTTCTTCGTATCAAAGCGGTATTAAAAATTAAGGTCTCAACAAACCCATCACGACTTCCTCTTAATACCTTATCATCTTGTGGCTCTTCCATACCTCTTACTGGATATGTTCTTGCATCGATTACGATACCTTCTTCATACCCTTCCACCATCAACACAATAGAACCACTCAATACTGCTGTAATCAAATCTTTCATATCCGCTTTTACATCTACTTCAAGATAAGAAATGAATCGATCACAAAACACCTGTACACTATCCTTTTCTACTGTTTCTTTAATATCTGCCTTTAATAGAAACTCCATCATTTTCTCTAAGATTTCATCTTTCGCAAAACCATCTACAAAAAACAATGTCATATGAATATTTTGAACCAACATTGCTTTGGATACAACATCAAAATTTTGATCTACATATAATTTCTGTTTTAATTCTTGTATGCGTTTTTCATACATCTTGATCACCTATAGTTAAGATGTACACATTCTTATTTTTTATACTTTACAACATCCTTGATACAACTTAGATACACATCTATGATATGATAATATCAAATGAAGGTGAAATTATGAAGTTGTTAATTGTAGAAGATGAACAAAGTATTCGTGAACTCATACGTATGAATGTAACGCGTTTTGGCTATGAGTGTATTTGCGTTGAAGATGGCGCAAAAGCAATTGAAATGATAGATTCTCATGACTTTGATTTGCTATTATTAGATATTATGTTACCTAACGTAAATGGATATGAAATACTGGAATATGTAAATGGTCATACTCCTATTATTTTTATTACGGCGAAAGGTGATATTAAGGATCGTGTAAAAGGTTTGCATATGGGAGCGGATGATTACCTAGTAAAACCATTTTCAATCGATGAATTAATCGCACGTATAGAAAGTGTATTACGTCGTTATAAAAAAAGTGATAACATCTTTTCTATACATGATATTACCATCGATCAAGACGCTAGAACAGTGACGAAAGATAATAAAAAAATAGATTTAACGAAAATGGAATATAATGTATTGCTCTATCTCATACGTAATAAAAACATTGCGCTTTATCGTGAAGTTATCTATCAAAAGCTTTGGCATACAGATGAACTCTATGATACAAGAACTTTAGATTTACATATCCAAAGATTGCGAAAAAAGTTGGATTGGCAAGATTATATTAAAACCATATATCGTATTGGATATATGTTGGAGGTATAAGATGCGTTTAGCTGAAAAAATCATTTGGATTTGTCTTTCCACAATTGCGATTGTTTTCTCTGTAGGTGGAACATATCTAATCACACAAAATCATACCCGCCTTTTAAACGAAAGCATTCAACAAAATATAGATCAGCATTTAACTCTCTCATATTCCTTAGAAACTAAATTAGTACAAGATGGAGCACAACCAAGAACTCAGTATGGTTATAACCGAGACAAGATGAATTCTATGGCTATTTATTATCTTCAACAAATATCCAATACAAAAACAAAAAAAGGGGAAGCTTATGCGCTCTATCAATCTACAGATACTCTATTATCAAGCACCATAAAGAAAAAAGATTTATCAAAGTATATAAAGAGTACAAATGCCTACACTATCGAACATGAGAATTCCACTTATACCATGTACATCAGTAGTTATATTTCTCCAAATTTTTCAGATGATTACATCTTATGCAATAGCTATGATCTCTCTTCCATCTATCAGGAACGAACTATGCAATTTCAAAGTTTCATAATAATGGATATAGGGATGTTAACCATCGCCTTTTTTATCATACGTTTCTTTTCCAATCGTCTTACACAACCTATTAACAAACTAAATGAAATCTCTCAACATATCGCAAAAGGACACTATGAACAGCGGACAAACATCCATCGAAAAGATGAAATCGGTGAGTTAAGTCAAAGTTTTGATGAAATGGCAAATGCTACCTATTCAACGATTCAAGAACTGAAAGCGAACGCTGAAGCTAAAGAAACCTTCATGGGAAGTTTTTCTCATGAAATCAAGACCCCTATGACTGCGATTATTGGATTTGCAGATATGCTAAGAAGTTATGAATGTGATCTTGAAACCATTCAAAAATCTGCACATTTTATTTATCAAGAAGGTACTCGCTTAGAGCAATTATCTACTAGTCTTATGGAATTGCTATCACTAAGCAATTTACACATAGCGTTAGAAAAAACTTCCCTCGCCCCTTTGATAGAACAACTTAAGGAGTACTATAAAGCCCTTCAAGTATCGAATGTCGTATTTCATGTAGAAGATGCGATTGTATTAAGTAATCCTACCCTTTTATATACACTTCTAAAAAACTTAATTGATAATGCATTAAAAGCATCCCAAGGCACAATCGTTCGTATAGAAGGGTGTCTTACTTCCTCGACTTATGAATTTAAAATCATAGATGAAGGTATTGGGATGGATGAAGAACAGTTATTAAAAGCTTGTGAACCATTCTATATGGCAGACCCTTCACGTAAACGCACAAAAGGTGGAGCAGGCCTTGGTCTTTCCATATGCAAACGGATATGTGAGTTACATAACTGTGAACTGCATATACAATCCTCTCCTTCACAAGGAACAAGCATCACATTTCAATTGGAGGTGGATTTTAATGAAGCATAAAATACGTTATCTTTTACTTGGTATGATTCTTTTTTCCTTATGTATTCCTTATCTTTGTTTCCTGCTGATTGATCAACAAACTTTATCTATGAACAAAACATGGACAGGTAAACAGCACGATAAAGAACTCCTAGAAAATCACGAAGTTGCGCAAGCACTATATACATCGTTTTATGGGAATGAATCGTTAAAAACTTCCTATGATTTAACAAATCTTTCACAGTATAACGAAGAACAACTTTCTGTATTAAGACCCATCATTCATTCTTTTGAAACAGAAATTAACACATTCATAAAAGATGGAATTATCAAGAAAGAGTACTTAAAACTTTCAGAGGAAGAACCTTTTACAATTCCCTTTGGAACACTACAAATATCTGAAAACGAAACTGGAACACATCACCTTGATATCATTTACAGTATGGAAAACGGTTATGTAGAAGGAGCGAGATTTACATTAGATAAGAAGTCGAATAAAATCATTGGATTTACTATTACAAATCCAAACGCTACATCGTTTACCACAAAACAAAAATATACCCATCTTCGTAAATTCATTAGCTATCTTGATTTAAACGATATCGAAGACTGGACACAAATCGAAGGAAGTTTTTCTTCTTACCAATTGCGTGCAGAATTGTGTATAAGTGAAGTACACGATGACAAAACAAAATCCTATACAGTATCATTCATGCCAATTGGTAGACATGAAAATTCTCAAATAATTTTCCGTTAAAAGACATAAAGTTCATAATTGTTTGAACTTTATGTTTTTATTTACAACTCTGATACAATGTTCCTTTATCATCTTCTTATATAAGGAGATGAAGAAAGATGAAAAAAATTTTAATCGTAGCTTTAAGTATCTTATTATGTGCCTGTTCGAGTAATAAAACAGATGAGAAAACGGAAGTATCAACGAGTGGTAAAAGTACATCTACACAGAATTTACAATACCTCAATCTGAGTGAAGGTTTTTCGACAGAAGACGGGTTTTACCATATGGTGATGGTCGATAATGAAAAAGGAGAGACAAGATATAATATACGTTACTTTGATTATGCGAGTAAACAAGAAGTTTATTTGTGTGATAAACCTCAATGTTCACATGATAACGACTCTTGTACATCATATTTGCCTTTAGGTGGCCTTACTTCTTTATTTGTTTCAAATAATCATTTGTATCTATTGAAGAATCCTTCCATGGGCAATGTAGTAAAGGCAGATGGAAGCATTGAGAAAGAACAAGGAAATCCCTCTATCTTATATCGAATGGATATCGATGGTAAAAATAAAAAAATTCTATGCAAACTAGAGGAAGGATTTGAATTTGAGTCTACAGTGATTGCGTTAAGTGAGGATACACTTTATGTTGTTGCAAGTAAACATGACTTAATTGCGATGGATGAGAATAGTTCCACTGAAATTAAAACAGATAGTTTTTTATATAAAATTAATCTTGAAAATGGCGAAAAGAGCATAAGTCAAAATATGAAAGATAAATTTATAGTTGGTGCTAAACAAAACACTATATTATTTCAAAACCTACACTATTCGCAAGACCTTGACGAATTATTAAAGAATAAGGATTATGAAACCTATGATCGAGTATCTATGCAAGCAACCACCATGTATCAAACATATGATAGTAAACAAAACAAACTTGGAAAAGAATTTTCCACAAATGAACGCTATCCAACCTTTGATGGTGATTATGTCTTTTATTTAACGCAACAAAACGAATTGTGTAAACAAAATATACAAGATGGTAATGTGGAAGTACTGACACAGCTTAATTCTGGATATACCTATGTTTTGAGTACTGAGATTACGGATGGCTACCTTATCATAGAGGTATGGAATAACAACGCAGAAAATGAATATGTAAAATCGTTTGTATATTCATTAGAAAAGGATGCTGTGAGTGAAGTAACACAGCTTGTAAAAGGTACGAATGAACCTCTCCGTATTTTAGGCGCAACAAAAGACAACTATTTTATGTTGTATAGAAAAGATGGGCACATGGAAACCACATGGGCAGGAACACAACAATTTGATACAGATAAGGCGTATTATGGATTGATTTCGAAAAGCGATTTTTATAATGGATTGGATACATTTGAGGATGTTTCCTCTATTGATCAGTAGGTGAATTATGTTAGAAATTAAACATGTTCATAAGAAATATAAAGATATCACAGCCTTGCAGGACATCTCTCTTACATTAGAGGTTGGAATTTATGCGTTACTAGGACCTAATGGTTCTGGTAAAAGTACATTCATGCGTATCTTATGTAACCAATGCAAAAAAGATCAAGGAGAAGTCTTATATGATGGAAAAGACATCTCGAAGAATACGAGTTCTTATTATCGTGATTTAGGATACGCTCCTCAACAACAAGGATTATATGATGAATTTAGTGGTGAACGTTTTCTCACGTATATGGCTTTATTAAAAGATATTCCCAAGGACCAAATTCAGGCAGAAGTGAAAAGAGTTGCGAAATCCGTAAATATGGAAGAGCATTTGAAAAAGAGATGCAAGACTTACTCAGGAGGTATGAAACAGCGATTACTAGTCGCAAATGCACTTCTAGGAAATCCTAAAATACTATTATTCGATGAGCCAACAGCTGGATTAGACCCTAAGGAACGTGTATCATTACGTAATGTATTTGAACGTTTAGGTAAAGATCATATACTTTTGATTGCGACACATGTAGTTTCCGATGTTGAAAGCATCGCTGATTATATCCTTTTTTTAAAAAAAGGGCGCATGATTGAAGAAGCCTCTCCTGAAGTGTTATATAAAAAATATCAAGAGTATCAGTTAGAGGAAATCTATCTTTCCTTGTTTCAAGAGGAAGTATTATGATATCTCTTTGTAAAATGGAATGGTATAAGTTATGGCATCGTAAATCTTTTCTAACATTACTTGCTTTTTTATTCATATTCAATCTTGCATATCTTGGATATACCCAATTTATAAATAATAAAATAGCTCCATCCTATTACCAAAGAGTAGAACAAAAGCTTTCTTCCCTCCCTAATGATGAACGATATGATTATATTAAAAATTATCGTGAACGATTACAGGCATATGAAGTAATATCCCAGATAAAACAATTACAAGCGGATTCAAGTGAACCCAATACAAAACAACTAGCTTTCTTACGTTCACAATATCCAGGCATAGAGCAACGTTATCCTAATGGTGATAAAAAAGTAGATTTACAATTTTCAAATCAATACGACGTTGAAGTTCAACTTGTGGACAAGTACTATCAAGAAATGAAAACCCTATATGAGTACCCTAGCTTTTTAGATGAAATACAAGAAAGAGCTACATCCCTTCAACAAATATCAATCTTTCAAACAGCAGACTCCTATGTACAAGAAAACATCAAAAAAACGGCTCATGATTTCAAAAAATTGGGAAAAAGTACAATTGTATATACAAGTCAAAAAGGAATCGTAGAGGCACTATCTCCTTTGACAAGTGTTTTATTACTCATTGTTTTGCTAGCGATATCCACATATCTAATTATGGAAGAAAAAGAACGCAATTTGTTTTCTATTATTCAAGCAACTCCCTTAGGAAATTTTAAAACGATTTTCTCAAAGTTATTAGTTATGTCATTCTCCATTCTAATCATAAGTTGTGTCTTCTTCCTAATAAATTTAAGTATGATGCACATGCTTTATGGATTAGGGGATCTATCAAGATCTCTTCAATCACTATCCAGTTATTCAAAATGCGCTTTAAATATCGATGTAAAGACATTTCTATGCCTGTTTCTTGGATTGAAATGGATTACCTTATGGTGCTTAGGAACAATCATAATTACCATTTCTCTACTTTTTAAGAATCGTAATACTTCTATAGCAATCATTCTCTTTCTTTTGATAGTTGGATACCTTTGCACAAAATTCATAAATCCAAATGGAGAATTACGTGCACTATACTACTGTAATTTTTTCACCCTTCTTCAAAGTGAAACATTGTTAAAACAATACGTAAACTTCAACATCTTTAACAATCCTATGTCCTTGGGATCGTTATCTACTATTGCGATTACTTTTTGTTCTATTGTAATGGGGTCTTGTTGTTGTGTTGTTTATATCAAAAAGTTAGCACTATGGGAATTTGTAATCCCCTCTTTCACGAAGAAACATCGTTTCGCCTTAACCCTTTGGAAACAGGAAGCGTATAAATTTTTATGGCTTCAAAAGGTAGTCTTTATATTTTTACTATTTTTAGGGTTTCAAGGCTTTCAAGCTTCTCAATCGAAACTCTATTTAGATAGAGATGAAAAGTTCTATATACAATATTTAAACAATCTAGAAGGACCATACACAAAAGAAAAAGAAGATTTTTTAGAGAAGGAACACCAACGATTTGAAAGTCTTCATCAACAATTAGAAATTATACAGAAGAAATATGAAAAAGGATTGCTTGATAAAATCAAAATGGAACGAATGCGGAGTTCTATCGAATCTCAATTATCTAGTGAGCCTACTTTTCAAGAAGTTTTAGAATACGCTGAATATGTAAAAGCAGACCCTTCTAGAGAGTTCGTAATGGAGTTCACTCATGTACAACTACTACAAAGTCGTACATACTTGTTAAACCCTGCCATACTACTCCTCATTGTTTTAACCTTTGTGCTATCGAATCTTTTTACCTTTGACTACCAACATGATGTACAATCACTTCTCGCTTGTACATCGAATGGAAAAAAGCGATTATTTAAAATAAAGATAAAAGAAATCTTTCTTACTGTTTGTGTGTTCTATGTAATAGCCTACTTTCCATCCATTCTGGAAGTAATGAAAGCCTATGGAATTTCCTCTTGGACAGCCTCCATTACTTCGATTCCTAGTTTTGTAAATGCACCAGCTTCTATTGCAATATGGCATATGTATGTATTAACACATGCTTTACGTATACTAGCATTCTTTTGTTATGGCTGTATACTGAGTTATTTTGCAGTAAAAGGAAAACAACAATTACTAGCAATCTTTTTAGGACTTTTACTCTTTTTCATTCCATTGCTTTTAAACTATTTCGATCTACCAATTGTAAATATGATTTCTTTGTTTCCTATGATACTCCCTTTATCTCTTACATCGCTTGTTCCTATGCTTGTATGTTCTTTGGGCTATGGTATGCTTTGTATAGGTAGCTTATTTGTTATATATAAACATCATTTAACATAGAAAAAACAGGATTCTTTGTCCTGTTTTCTTATGTTATTCCTATTATGATACTAGATTGCTACTATTAGGAAGATTGTTCAAGTTCTTCGCTGTATTCTTCCCATTGTTTCATCATATGTTCAATCTCATTATGAACATCATCAATTGCCGCATCTAATTCGTTCATTTTGTGATAATCGTGATAATACTCTGGGTCAAAACGTTTCTCTCTTAAAATTTCTAGCTCTTCTTCTTTGTCCGCAATCTTCTTTTCAAGTTTGGTTATCTCTTTTTTATAATTGATGCCTCTGGTTGGCTTTTTCTTTTCTTCCTTGATTGTGATTGTGTCCACAACAGGTATTGGTTCTTTGTTCATGTATTCACTATACGTTAATGGGAAAAACTGTGCTTTTCCATCATCAATCACAAGGATAGCAGTAGCTAGCTTACTTATAAAGTATCGATCATGAGATACAAACAACATACTTCCTTCATATTCTCTCAAAGATTCTTCCAAAGCTTCTTTTCCAATTAAATCTAAATGGTTGGTAGGCTCATCCATCATCAAGAAATTAGGATGAGAAAGCATTAGTTTTACAAAGCTCAAGCGTACTTTTTCTCCACCCGATAAACAATCAACGGTTTTAAATACATCATCTCCATTGAATAGAAAACAGCCTAAGGCGGTACGTACTTCTGTACGTGTTAAATCTGGATAATCGTTCCAAACTTCTTCTAATACCGTATTATTTGAATCAAACTGTGCTAGTTCTTGGTCAAAGTATCCAACTTCTATTTGATGTCCTAAAAGATAGCTTCCAGCCAATGCGGGGATTTGTTCCATCAGGGTTTTCATCAAGGTTGATTTCCCCATCCCATTTGGTCCGATGATCGCAATGCGTTGAGATTGGAGAACCTCTAAATCCACTTTACATAAAGGATGATCATAACCAATTTCTAAATCCTTAACTTCTAATACTCGTTTACCACCTCGAACCTTTGGTTCAAAACGAGCGTGAAATGTTCTTTGATCATTCTTAGGATCATCGATTCTATCCATACGATCCAAGTATTTAATCTTTGATTGCGCAAAGGATGCTTTGTTCTTTTTATATCGGAATTTTTCAATTAATGTTTCCAATCGTTCAATCTCTTTTTGTTGGCGAACATATGCGCTTTTTTGAAGTTCGATATCACTCTTTTTTGTATTTACATAATTTGTATAATTTCCAGGATATCGTCTCATAACTCCATATTCAATTTCATACACAACATCTACAACATCATCCAAAAACATACGGTCATGTGATACCATTACAACTGCTTTAGGATAACGTTTTACATAGTTTTCTAACCATTCAATGGTATCGATATCCAAATGGTTTGTAGGTTCATCCAAGAGTAATATATCTGGTTTACTTAACAACAGTTTTACAAAAGCAAGACGTGTTTTTTGTCCTCCACTAAAGGTGGAAATCTTCCTTTGTAAATCTTCTTCTATGAATCCAAATCGCGTAAACACACTCATCAATTCACTATGATAGGTATACCCACCAAGTTCTTCAAAGCGTTGTTGAAGCTTTGCATAAGCATCCAATGTTTCTTCACTATGATCCATGGCCATTTTATCTGTTAATGCCATTAATTGTTTTTCCATTGCCTTGATATGATCAAAAGCATGTTCCAGTTCATCCAGTACAAGTGCATCTTCATCACTAAATGTTGTTTGAGCTAAATACCCAATGCTTGTATCATTGGATGCATGAATTTCACCACGATCCAAAGACTCTACTCCAGATATAGACTTTAATAAGGTTGTCTTTCCACATCCATTACGACCAACAACTGCAATTTTTTCTGTATTTTTTATTTCGAATTGTATATCTTCAAATATGGTGTTTCCACCATAATACTTACTCCCTTTATGGATCTGATATAGCATAATCATCACCTTTTCTTTAATTTTTATTTTATGATCCCGATTGCTTGTGCAAAACTAATCGCAACTTGTTTTGCATAAGCTTCTTTATTTGCTTTCCAAAATTGTGCATCTTCACTATTGGATACATACCCAAAGTCAAACTCTAACGCGTACATTCCATTAGCATCTTTAAAACTAGCGTTTTGTTCTTTCGCTAAATCTGAATAGAGTGCCGCAAAAGTCGCTTTTCCGCCAGTTTCTCTTAGATACAAATTATTGTCAAAATATTCTTTATCAATTGCACTTGCGCCAACTCCACCATCATCTTCACTCAGATAATTACTTGCGGTTACATTCAACTCTTTTTGTAGGGTATACATCATATTTTTGGCTAATACATCACTTACATAAGAGCTATGCCAAATCTCTGCACCTCTTAAACCTGTAGATTCACTTTTATTCATACGTAACATAACATAATACTTCGCATCTTTTTTTATAGCTTGTGCAAATCTTCCGTTTTCACCATACGCTTTATCAGCTTCACTATCTGCATCTTTACGTGATATTTCTACGCGTAACCCATAACTTTCCAGCTGTTTCTTCATCACAACCGCAGCATCATACATCTCTTGATACTCGCTCAATCCATTCCCAGTACTTCCTTTATCAGGAACATATTGAAAATCAGTACTCATTCCATAAGGGTCCAAGTACACATCTATTTTCTCTTTGGATGGTTTTTTCTTTTCCACGTTTAAAAATAAATAATTATCATTTAATGTAATATCATAATCCTTCAACAATGCCTTATCCGCAACCATCGTTACTTTCTTAACTGCATTGTCTCTTTTTACCGTATAGAAAGGATCAGAGGTAAATGTATCCTTATAAGTTACTCTTTTCTCTACTAAATTATCAATGATGATAAGTTCATAAAAGCCAGGGTCTAAATCATTTAACGCAATCTTTTGATCTACTTCTTTATTCACCGTTAGAGTGATGGTCTTATCTGTACATAAGTTATGTAGTTGCATAGTTTTTCCAGTCGCTTGATCATCGCTTTCAGGACCATATGCACTCGTATACAAGCCTAAAGATTCCCCATAATAGGTATAATCATTAACGACAAATGTTTCTGCACTCTTTTTGTTTAATTGTTCCACTGTTTCTTTTTCACCTAAATTACATACAGTGAATTTCTTTTCTTCTTCTGCAGGAGGTAAGAAAACATTCACTAAGGTATATACTATGAGCACAAGTAAAAGCAATAAGGGAAGTGCTACTTTCCAACGAATTTTATACATTTTCCTCTTTGGTACAAATGCCATAGTGTTATCCTCCTATCTAAAATCGTGCATCTTTTAAGTGTTTTGGTACCTGATCTTTTTCAGGTGGAAAGCTCATATGCGATGGAGATACTTCTACATCAAGCATATCTTTGGGACGTTTTGGTACTGGTAAGTCAATCCCTTCAAACTCCATATACTGTATAGGAAATACACTTTCCTTTGTGTATACAACAGGCTTAAAGAAGGAATTGAATGTCCATGTTAAATCATATCCAATCAATGGACTATTCTTATTTATCTCGCCATATTTTTTCGCATTTCTGATGAATCTATTCTTTAATATTTTAGGATTACAACCCAAGTTTTCAAACAGGGTAATAAGTACCATAAGAATACCATTACGTACTCGCCATAGGAAATCTTTTACTTTGTTTTCACTTACATAATCCACGACAAAGATGTCAATAAATAAGCCATCGCACTCTTTGCATTTATTCTTCAATAAAGTATTTACTTCTTCACAATATGTGCCTTTTTTTCGTACTTTCATAGGTACTACAACGTTATAATTTTTATGCGTTGCGTAACTTTGGGAAACATAGCCATCTCCTAGCTCATGTGCAACCTTTAAGAAACGTTCATAATCTTCACGCATCATGCCAATATCCGCATCATCATCCCATGGGATAAAGCCTTTATGACGCACAGCACCAAGGGCACTTCCACCCGTTAACCAATAGGGAATGTTATGTTTTTGACACAATGTATCTATATCTTTTAACATGGACAATAAGACGAGTTGTACATCACGTACACAAACCTTACTTCCGTCCTCATTTGTCTTGATAATATATTCTTTCATAAAAATCACCATTATCATTATAGAAGAAAAAAAGCTTTAAAACAATGGTTTTCTTGTTTTATAAGAATTCCTTAATAAATTATTTAGATATCCCATGGGTTTTCATCTTTTTTATCGCACATTCGTACTATAATATGCTTTTTCGTAACTCACGCTATGAAATAACGTATTAAAATTAACTATGTAATACATAATACGTCTAAGGAGGGTCAAACATGGACTGTTTAGCTAGATTACGACAACTCATGAACCAGCACCATATGACTGAATACAAACTATCTCAGGCATCTGGAATTCCATTGAGTACGATCAATTCACTCTTCCATAAAGGAAATTCTCCTACTATACCCACGCTGGAGGGTCTATGCAGAGGATTGGATATTTCATTAAGTGATTTCTTTTACGAACCAGGCAACAATGATGATATGGAAAAAGAAACACAATTCTTGATTGGTAATTGGAAAATGCTAACAAGAGAACAAAAAACAATTATACTAGATGTCATCAAAATGTTATTAGAAGCTTAAAGACTGTTCGCAGTCTTTTTCTTATACTTGAGAGAGGAGTTGTTGTATCGTTTCCTGATTACATTGTGCTATTGTTAGGATATCTCTTGGTTGAGGCGAATTAGAAAGCACATATTCCATCCAAGCAGTACTTAACCATCGATCAAACTTATATCCACATTCTTTAAATACTCCAATTGTTTGAAAGCCAAGTTTTTCATGTAAGGAAATGCTTGCGTCATTAGGAATTGTAATACAAGAATAAGCGATATGATAGTTTTGTAGTTTAAGTAATGCTAGAAGTACCTTCATTAAGGATGATCCAATTTGTTGACGTACAACATTAGGATGCACATAAACACTTAACTCTACATCCCATTGATACGCTTCTCTTTCACGAAAACTACTTGCATATGCATAAGCGACAACCTCACCATCCAGTTCACATACCAAAAATGGATATTTGTTTTGTATGATTGTAAGTTTTTCTTCCCATTCTTTTTCATTCATTGCTTCATAGGCAAAAGTAGCAACACTGTTGTTTACATAATACTCATAGATTGTACAAATCGTTGGTATATCGCGTGAAGTCGCGAATCGTATTTTTTTCATAGTCTCTCCTAGTAGAAAGCCATGAGGTCATCATGGCTTTTTCTTAAAATATTAGGTTTCTTGGTGTACGTGGGAATGGTTCTACATCACGAATGTTTTGCATACCCGTCATATACATTAACAAACGATCAAATCCTAGTCCAAATCCTGCATGTTTACATCCACCATAACGACGAAGATCCATATACCACTGCAATCCTTCTTTCGCCATTCCAAGTTCATCCATACGTTTCTCTAATACATCATAACGTTCTTCACGCTGTGATCCCCCTACTAACTCACCAACTCCTGGCACAAGTAGATCACAAGCAGCTACAGTCTTGTTATCATCGTTTACACGCATATAGAACGCTTTGATATCTTTTGGATAATCCGTTAAGAAGACAGGACCATTTACAATCTGTTCACAGATATAACGTTCATGTTCACTGTTCAAATCCATTCCCCACTCTACTTTATTTTCAAATTTCACATCTGCTTTTGATAACAGTTCAATTGCTTCTGTATAAGGCATACGTTTGAATTCACTGTTGCGTACACTCTTGATACGATCGATGCATCCTTTATCAATCATGGTATTGAAGAAGTTCATTTCCTCTGGTGCATTTTCTAACACATAGTCAATGCAATATTTCACCATATCTTCGATTAAGTTCATATCGTCATCTAAATCTGCAAATGCAATTTCTGGTTCAATCATCCAAAACTCTGACGCATGACGTGAAGTATTTGAGTTTTCAGCACGGAACGCTGGACCAAACGTATACACATCACGGAAAGCCATCGCAAACGCTTCTACATGCAATTGACCAGTAACGGTAAGGAACGCTTCTTTCCCAAAGAAATCATCTTCATAGTTTTGGTTATCAATGGTAGTTGCTCGAAACATCTCGCCAGCACCTTCTCCATCATTTCCAGTAATGATTGGAGTTTGCACATATACAAATCCTTGATCTTGGAAGAATTCATGGATTGCCATAGATAACACAGAACGTAAACGGAAGATTGCATAAAAACTATTTGCACGAGGACGTAAATGTGGTATCTCACGCATGTACTCAAAACTATGACGCTTTTTCTGTAATGGATAATCACGATCACAATCACCTTCTAAAGTAGCTTCCGTAAGGATAATTTCAAAAGGTTGTTTCCCTTCTGGTGTCAATTTTATTTTACCAGTGATACTGATTGCTGCCCCTGTAGGATACTTTTCTACATCTTCAAAGTTTTTAAGTTCTTGCATATACACCAATTGGGCATTGCGGAAATACGTACCATCATTTAATTCAATAAACCCTAATTTTCCACTGCAACGATTGGTACGAATCCACCCTTGCAACTGCACATATTCTAATGAGTCTAGTTCTACATGAGAGCCACTCATCACAATTTCATAGAGCTCTCTAATTGTCATAAATTCAAACATTTTTCTTTCCTCCTATGTTCTGTAACAACAAAAAAACGTTCCTAACATTCAGGAACGTATCTTTACGCGGTGCCATCCTGATTCCTATCAAATACATGATAGACATCTTGATTTGGATATAACGTAATCCTTACGAAGCCGTCTACTATGATTTCTCCGGCTTAACTCCACAGCTGTTCGCTTGATAGATTTATATGTACCATCTTTCACCCTCATGGCTCGCTTCTACACTTGACCTATCACGGTCTGTTTCATCGTTCTGTATTCAAGCTGTTTGTTTCAAATACCAACTCTTGTATAGATGATACCACATCTACACTCTTTAATACAACCCCTTTTGGAATTTGTATATGTTCATGCGTAAAATCAACCAAACCTGTAATTCCACAGGCAATCAATCGATCTACTGTTTGTTGAATATTTTCAGATATTGCCAGAATTGCTATTCGGCATCCTTCTGGTACTAACTCATCTAAATCTTTAATATCGTATACTGGAATACCGAAACGTACTCCTTGACGATCTGGGTTCACATCAAATGCGCAAGCTATTTCACCTACAACATAATCCCATTTATTATACTTCATTAAGGCACGCCCCATATTACCGGCTCCTACAAGTATGATTTTTTCATCAAAGTCCATACCTAACTGCTGGTTAAAGATTTCAATCAATCGATTTACATCATAACCATAGCCCTGTTTCCCAAGATTTCCTAAAAAAGAAAAATCTCTACGAATGGTGGTCGGTTCAATATTGACGACACTAGCAAGTTCCTTTGACATGATTCTTTCTACTCCAGAACTCTTTAATTTACGTAATGCTTTTAAGTATACAGGGTAGCGCTGCAAGGTTGCACGCGGTACATTTTTCTCTGACATTATAATCACCCACAAGCTAGTATACCACATTTTTTTACATTTGTGAATATTTTATCTTTCTTAACTAGCGTAATATTTTTCATATCTTTTTATGCAAAGAATTCAATCCTATTATATATACATTTTCAATAAATTATACTTCTTCTACATATCGAGTCCAAGTATTTCTTCCTCTTTCTTTTGAGCGATACATAGCCTTATCTGCCAATCTTAAAACTTCATGCGTATCAGCTATAGTCTGTCTATCACAATTTGCATAGCCAATGGATAACGTAATTTGTTGACTACACTTTGATTGCTTATGTTCCATATTTTGTGCAGCTAAATCACTTCGTACCGCATGAATGAACTTCTCGATTTCTTCGTTGCTTTGATCCTTACAGAAACATGCAAATTCATCTCCACCATAACGACAAGGGATAATACCATCATGACTGTAACGATTCAAAGTATCTCCGACCATACGTAATGTAAGATCGCCATGAATGTGTCCATACGAGTCGTTATATTCTTTAAAGTAATCAATATCCATCATAATAATTCCTAAAGAATGAATCGTGTCATCTTTTTCTTCCATAAGTTGATTGAAATAACGACGATTATAAATATTGGTTAAATCATCAATATGAACTTCATCTACCAAGCGCCTATTTTCTTTCAACGTAGTTTCATGTTTTAAAATTATCTCTTGAAGATGTATTCTAGCCTTCATTCCATTCACACGAACATCATCTTCCATAACTGAAATCTTGCGCATTGTATGATAATAAGATTGATAACTTTCTTGAAGTTCTACATCATCTGAAAATGACTCCGCATAAAAAACACGTAAGTCTACAAGACGGCTGATGAAAGATATCTCATTCATCGTACCATATTCATCCAATATATCTAAATAGCGTTTCGCATATTCTTTTTCTTTAAGTTTTACAAGGGCACTCGTAATATGTAGCAAAAACATAATAATAATATAACGATCATCTACTCCATAATAATCTCGTTCTATAATTTCTTCAGCAATTTCTTTCGTTTTCTCTTTATTCCCTTGAAATGCTGCCTCTAAAAGACGTCCTGTACGACAACAAAACGTATGAAAACTAGTATCCCCCATACGGGCTATTTCACTATCTTCACAAATTGTTAAATACGCATCCATTTCATTTAACTGGTCCATATAACCGCTTACTTCTGCTAGATTATACAGAACGATTGTCAATAAACGAGCATCTTTAAACTGACCTTCTAACATCGCTTGATATGCATTTTCATAATATTTTACAGCTTCATCATATTGTTTATGTCCTTGAAACATATCCGCAATATTATTCCAAGCATTACATCTTTGGTATGCATCTTTTAATTCCTCTGCCAACGCAATTGATTCCAAATAGAATTGAAGAGCATTTTGTTCATCGTTGATCAAATGATAATAAAAACCTAGTAAATGACAGACCTTCATATAAAGCGCAGGATATAGCGTTTTTGAACAAAGTTGTTTCGCATCGTATAAATACTGTCCACTTAACATCGCATCGTTTTGAGCAAGATAGTAGTCGCCTAAATACGTATAAGCAAATGCTGTAGCATATCCATAGGAGTGTTGTTTGCTTAGATCTAACAACTCTAGACAACAAGCCTTCTCTTTTTCTAGATCCGTAAAACGAACGTTTAACACGGTATTGATGAGTTCGTTCATATGCTGAAGTAAATTGCTCATGACTTGTGACACCTCCTATCTCCAATTTATATTTCATTTGTGTTTTTCGTGCTTATATTATACCACACGATTATGTGATAAATCTTTATTAAATATGTATTTTTCATATCTTCAAATCCAAAAGACGAAAAAACCCCCATATATCATGAGAGTTTATGCATACTGTTTTAAATCAAGACTTGGATCTGCAGTGCAATCAAAGTCACCACGAACACCATGTTGATAAGCAATATAACCAGCAACTGCAATCATCGCTGCATTATCTGTACAACAAGAAAGTGGAGGAATTACAAACTTGATATCTGGATATTCCTTGGCCAAATCTTGTTCTACTTTTTCACGTAAACGGGAATTAGCCGCAACTCCCCCTGCTAACACCATTTGTGTTGGATGATACCTATCAAGAGCTTTGCGAGCTCTTAACAACAATGCATCCAGTGCAGTTTCTTGATAAGATGCTGCTAAGTCAGCGGGTTCAAAGGTTTCACCTTTGCGCTTGCAACGATCGATAAATTGTAGAACACTACTCTTTAATCCACTAAATGAGAAATCTAATTCGTTTTCAGTCTTTGGTTTTGCAAGAGCATAGATTGGCTTACCTTCTTTCGCAAGTTTATCCACATAAACTCCACCAGGGTAAGGAAGTCCTAATACACGTCCAACTTTATCTCCAGCCTCACCAATCGCATCATCCTGTGTTGTACCCAAGATTTCAAAGTCCCATTCATTTTTCATATAAACAAGTTCTGTGTGTCCACCAGATACAACAAGTGCCATTAATGGAAATGTCAAATCCGTAATCAGACGATTTGCGTAAATATGTCCCGCTATATGATGAACTGGAACAAGCGGCTTATGAAACGCCCATGCCAGTGTCTTTGCAGCCTGTACACCAATATGAAGACATCCAACCAAACCAGGTCCTTGCGTTACCGCAATCGCTTCTATATCGTCCATAGTAACATTTGCTTTTTGTAATGCCTCTTCGATCACCATAGATATATTTTCTACATGTATTCTACTCGCAACCTCAGGAATGACTCCACCAAATTCTTTATGTACATCAATTTGAGTCGCTACAATGTTGGAGACAATTTCTTTTCCATTTGAAACAATCGCAACTGCTGTTTCATCACAGCTAGATTCAATTGCCATAATCAATGTTTGTTTCATTCAAGTCCACCTCCTAACGCTTTACACATCACAATGGCATCTTCACCATTATCACTATAATAACCTTTCCTAATATTCATTTCAAAGAAATCAAAAGACTCATATAAATTACGTGCTTTTTGATTACTTACACGTACCTCTAACATGATGGTCTCACATCCTGCCTTACTTGCAAGAGTTATCATCTGTTCCATCATTTCTTTCGCATATCCCTTTTTTTGATACGTTGGATGTACCGCTAAATTTGCCAATTGACATGTCTCAAAGGTAATCCAAAAGTCGATAAAACCAACGATAGTTCCTTCATCTTCACAAACAAAGAAAGAACCAAATTCATTTTCTTCGATTTCATATAAAAACATTTCTTCATTCCAACGACTCGTAAAACAAACTTCTTCGATATCCATTACAGCGCGAATATCCTCAATCGTCATTTTGCGAATCATACTAGGAAACCTTGTATGCATCTTGTTCTTTCAAATAGCGAGGAACAAGCGTATGTATATTTTCTATTTTTCTAGCATAGGGTCTTAATTCCATAAAATTCTTTAAGAAGTCAGGAGTACAAGGTGTTTCTTCGATAAGTTCACTATCTCCATAGATATGGTAAATAGATGAATTGTATTTTTCTTTGATTTCATCCAATGTTAGAATGGTTTCTTCTTCGCTAAATTGACCATGTTGTAAAACACCTACATAGGCTCTATTACTTCTAGCATCCAACATAACTAGTGCGTGTTCATCTAGCCCTGCATATAATTGTAAAGTAGAAATTGCATAAAGTGGTATTGATTTACGCGTACATAAAACTTTTGCGACACACATTGCAATCCTTACTCCTGTGTAACTTCCAGGTCCACCGCTAATCACTACTTCATCGATGGTATCACTATCTACACCAGCTTCCTCACAAATGCGAATAAGCTCAGGAAAAATCGTTTCAGATTGCGTTTTCCATGCGAGATTACACGTCCCCACAAGTAATTTTCCATCTTTATAAATTCCAACAATCAAGTGCTTATGTGCACTATCTAAACATAATGTGATCATGATAACGCCTCCACAATTGCTTCATATTTATCACCAATCGCAAAGAATTCAAAGCTTCGTGCTTCTTCATTTTCTCCTTCTTTACGTAAAATCGATATTTCAAGACGCTCTTTGGGTAATTGTTCTTCTATGTAATCCGGCCATTCAACGATGCATAAGCCATCTCCTTCATAGTATTCATCAAACCCTAAATCTTGAGAAATACCTTCTAAACGATACGCATCCATATGGTATAAAGGTAGTTCCCCGCGATATATTTTGAGTATGGTAAACGTAGGAGAGTTGATAGTCTTTTGAATACCAATCGACTTTCCTAAAGCCTTTGTGAAGGTTGTCTTACCTGCCCCCAAATCACCCTTCATTGTAAAAAGCATTCCAGGTTTTACCATGGCTCCTAGCTTTTCTGCTAATGCATTGCTTTCTTGTAGAGTATGTATTTCTATTGTTTTCATTACGAACACCTTCTTATCGTATTTTTTTTCTTAACTTCATTGCCATTCTTGCCAAACGATAAAAGACAGAGACTGGTACATCAAATTCTCCAATGAATTCATTTATATATGGGTTAAAGTTAGATTTGAACTTCGTTAAACCATCTGCTAAATCACCCTCGACACCACCCATATTGGCATATTGTAAACCATGTTCAAAGGCATACTTCATATTCTCTGTATATAAATAGTATTGAGGCATGAATTTTTTAAAGCGATCGTTCATTCCTGCATATAACATTTCCATGGTATTTCCATAAACAACAGATAAGATACCGGCGATGATCGAATCCTGCGGATAATCCTTTTCAAACTCACGGAATTCCTTAATATCTTTTTCTAATGCATTTTTGATATCATTTAAACGTCGTTGTTTCTTTGGAGAACCTTCTTTTAAAGCTTCTAATTCCAATGCGTTCGCTTCTTGTTCTTTGAGTAACCGCTCGAGTGTTTCAGGAATGTTGACACTCGCCAAGAATAAATACGCATCATCACCATAAATATCCATCAATTGCATAAAATATTCATGATTACGTAGATTAACATTTTTTCGCTCTTCTGTCAAAGAAACTACATCACTAAATTCTTTCATACGTGATGCATCTGCTTTTATAACCTTCACATCGCGCTTTAAAGCATCCTTGATTAAACGTTTCGTATGACGAGGTAGTTGTTCATCGAAGTCCTCTGTTTTGTACACATTCGCTTGAAAACGCGGTTGTATACTTTCTTCAATATATGTTGAAAACCCCTGATGAATCGCACCAGAGAGTTTCATATTAGAAAGGATGGTATTCGTTATTGGGTAACGATTGGTATTTTGTTCATCAATTTTATAGTCATTAACATGAATTCCTGGATCCATTTTTATAAATAAACAACGATATTTCTTTGCCCATTTTTTCAACTCTTTAAAGAAGAATGCCATCACATCTTTATTCTCATAATCCATAATAGGGCCTCTTGGTATATACATCATTGTAAATCCCAAAGGTAAACGTTTGATTAAGATAGAGGCAGACACGATCAACGCACCTTTTTCTACTACACCAACAATTTCATGATCCCAATTTTCTTTTACTTTTGCCCACTGTGAAGACTGTAATAGATTACACAATGGATGGTTTGATACAAATGCATCATGTTCTTTTGGTTCAACTTTTGTCTTAAATTGCATATGTACATCTCCTAACTATCTTCGAAGAACTTTATGTTTGATTTTTCTTAACATTTGATATTGTTTATAAGCGGAAGGATTCCCTATATAGATAAAATCTCCTACAAGTTCAATAACATCCGCGTGAAAACCTTTTTTGAATAAGTAGACACCATAGTCTTGCGCATCTTCACTAAAGTTTCCGCTAATTCCATAGAAATTATACTTAGGTACGTGATGATGCAGTGCATCTTTAATCGCATACCATTGAATCGCATAGGAACCTTTGAATTTATGAAATTCACTATAACTTCCACCAAACAAATATAAAACTTCATTTGGATATTTCACAAACATGGATGCGGCTAAAGGAATTTCATTTCCATGTGCACTTTGTAACTGCAAGGCTTCTATCTTTCGTTTTTCAATAACAGAAAGATTGTCCTGCGCCTGTTGTAAACGATTGGCTGTTTTTTTAGCCTCTGGATTCTTTTCTACAGCATCTTTTAATTTGTTAATATTTGCTTCTTCTGCTGTATATTCATCCTCTATTCGAGCGATATATTCATTCATATCCAAATACGCAAACAATGCACTCATATGCTCTTGGAAACAATCATAAAAACTTTCATAATATGCCAAATCAGGTTTGTTAAAATTCTTACGGTTTCCAGTTGCTTCCACTACTTTTTCAAGTATGGATAATTCATTTCGCTTCAACTCACGTACTTTGATACCTGTTTTCTCTGTAAAATTTATATTTCGACGAGTCATTGACTGCATTTGTTTTAAGAGAGCTTCTTCACTTGTATCTTCTAGTGATAAAACTGACATCCAACGTGGTTCAAACTCATCATCATGATGGGTACGAAACCCTTGGTGTTGAAATCCAAAAGATTCTAATACTTTTATAAGGTGATCTTCTTTGAAAGTACCTTCTATTGTATTCCCATCGATATCATGTTGTTGATAAGAAATATATGGATCAAGTTTCATATATAAGCATTTATGTTCTTTTAAGAATGCGATTAACTCCTTCATAAAATAGTTCACTAAATCATCGTTATGATAATCTATTAAGAAACCGCGCAAAGCCATAAATAGCTTATTGCCTCGATAAACATCCATAGACTGTAAGGTACAAGCACAAAGGATTTCTTCATTCTCTTTTACACCTAGATAATGAATTTCCCATCCTTTTTTTGCGCGCATATTTGCCATTTCAATAGATTGCCAGAAATTATGGGCTTTACTACTTATGAAGTACGTTTGATATTCTTCTTGTGTCAATTCTACAAACTTCATTCATATCTTCCTTCCTCTTAAATTTTATCATTTTATCACTCATGCGTTATTTATTATACCATGGAATTGGTATAGATAAAATAGAAAAGAAAAAGACATCCATAAGGATGTCGATCACCTGGCAGCGTGCTATCTTCACTGAGGCAGGCCCAGCTATTGTCGCCGCTGAAGTGCTTAACTTCTGTGTTCGGGATGAGAACAGGTGTG